>CANQLD010000017.1 GCA_947624625.1 uncultured Clostridia bacterium
TGCCAAATCTCTTTGTACAACCATATTTTTGGTTCGTTCTTGTATTGTTTATTTTTCAATGTACTAACGTCGTTTTTAATTGCGACTGTATTTATTTTAACATACTAAAAAAAATTTGTCAACATATTTTTTGCAATTTTTAAAATATTTTTATAAATAATTTTTACATAAATATTTGCGTATTAAAATAAATATAATTTTATCAATTTAACGACGTTCTATATATTAACATTTTTATTTTTACTTGTCAATACTTTTTTCAAAAAACTTTTAAAAAAATTTTTCCTTTTATCATATAACCTTAAAATTTGAATATATATTTACTAATAGTTATTTGAATTATGAAAAGGTTAGGTGTTGATATGTTCGTTGTAAACTTCAAATTAGATTATAAAAAAATATTAATTGCTTGTGTAGTAATAGCACTCTTTGTAGCAACAATAATGGAATTTGGTACTAAAACTAAAACAAGCAGTGTAAATTCTAATATATCCAATTATGACTTTGATTTAAATGAAGAAAATTATACTGAATTATTAAAAAGTATCCACGAAAATATTGATTTATGTATTGGAAAAACTATACATTTAACTGGATTTGTTTTTAGAATGCCTGATTTTAAGGATAATTATATAGTATGTGGAAGAAATACTATTTCAAACAGTGAAGACAAAGTAGCTGGAATTTTATGCGATTACTCTGATGCAAAATCTTTGATTGATAGTGAATGGATAGAAATAACTGGAGTTATTGCAAAAGGAGAATATAATGGTCAAATGCCCATAGTAAAAATAGGAAAATTAACTAAAGTGACTGCACCAGCAAATACATTCGTAGATAATGTACTAGAACAAGATAATAAAACAGAACAAAATAACAAAAATAGTTAACAAAAAACAAGTGTATTCTTGTAAATACACTTGTTTTTTTATTATGGTAATTGTATAAATCCACCCATATATACACTTGTAAGCGGTACCATAACTGTGATACAAAACGCAATCAAAGCCGTACCAACAAACAAATAAGTTATATCTGGTAACCACCTTGTAAGTCTATCTAATGATTCGTCAATTTCTATTTTTATATAGTCATTAACTTTAGACATCATTTCTGCAAGATCTGTTTTCATACCTATTGTTATCATTTCTCTTACCATTGGTCTAAACAAGCCTTTTTCTTCAAAAGGTTCAATCCAAGAACCACCACTTTGAGCATTCGCTTTACCGGTTTCAATAGCTGATAAGAAATAATAGTTAGAAGTTACATTTTTAGATATTTCAAGACTTTCTTGTATTCTCATACCATTTCTTAAATTAAGAAGCATTGCTTGGAAAAATTCATTTACAGTTATATTATTTACTAGTCGACCAACTACCGGCATTTTAATTACCAGTTCATCCCATCTGTATTTTCCCATTGGAGAATGAATATATAAGTATACAACAAGTGCTATAGCAGCTATTATACCTAAAAGAAGAAATCCATTATCTGCTATCCACTGACAAACTCTAAGAGCTCCCATTGTTGCAGCTGGTACTTCTTCGGTAGAGCCAAACATATTGTAAACATCTTCAAGTAAAGGTACACCAATAATTAACGCAAAGTACATAGCTCCCATAATACCAATAAATTGTAATACTCTTGGAATTACAGCTCTTTTAACTGCTTTTCTAACATTATGTGATTCTTCTAAATAATCTCTAGCATAAAGTAGAGCTGAATCTAAGTTACCTGATTCTTCACCAACTCTTATAAAATTTATGAACAAAGGTGGAAATATCTTTGGGTAAAATTCCATCATAGTATGAATTTTTTCACCCTCTTGTACACCAATTAATATATCTTCTATTACATCTTTTAATGCAATGTTTGATTCTCCTTCATATAATGATTGTAGAGCTTGAACATTATTAAATTTTGCTTTTTTCAAGATATATAAGTTATTAACAAATGATATTATATCTCTTTCCTTTATTCTAGTAAAAAATATCTTTACATCTTGCCAAGATAATTCTTTCATACTTAAAGGTTTCTTTTCTTTTCTAGCATTTTTTATACCTTGTGCAAAAGCCATTTTATTTACTTTTTCAAGCCTTTTATAATTAAGTCTTTTATATTTTTTCTTATTTTCATATAGTCTTTTAATAAATATTGGTTGTAATTCATCATCTTTTAATGTCTCTATTGCTTTAGATTTATTTACTGCTGTTACCTTACCTCTACCAATTTTACCATTTTCCATTAAAACACGATATTTATAAGATGGCATAATTTAAGCTCCCTCCTTACTACATATCAATTCTTCCACCATTATTAATTATATTTGCCTTTACCATTTCCATTCTATCTTTTGGTATATTATCTTTAATAGTCTGCATATCAACTTTTTGATCCAAATATAATCTTGAAAATGACATTTCAAAACTTAAAGAACCACTATCACTTTGAGTATGTATTGCATCTTCAATATCTGACACATTAAATTTTTCTTGTCTTATATGTGCAGCTATTGTACTATTAACTACCATTATTTCTGGCACCATTAATAGTGTATCTTCTGTACTTACTACTAATTTTTGAGATATAACTAATTTCAATACATTTGATACTGTGTTTTTAATAGCAGTTTGATCTGCTGGATCATACATATTTATTATTCTTTCAACAGTTTCACCACAAGACCTTGTATGAAGTGTACCAACAACAAGTCCTCCTGATTCTGCAAGGTCAAGTGCAACATCCATAGTTTTTCTATCTCTTATCTCTCCAATAACCGCAATATCTGCATCTTCTCTTAATAAATTTATAAGTCCATCATAATAACTTAGAACATCTGATTCAGGTCCAATTTCTCTTTGAACTATTATGGATTTATCAGATTGATGTACATATTCAATTGGATCTTCCAAAGTTACTATTTTTTTATTAGAAACTTTATTTACTTCTTGAATAAAAGCATTCATTGTAGTAGATTTACCAGAATTAACTTTACCAGTTATAAGTATTAAACCTGATGGAATTCTTTTTAACATTTGTATTATTGGGTCAAGTCCAAGAGAATCTATATCTATATTTCCATTTGGTATTATTCTTATTGATAATGCTGGAACACCATGAGTTAACGCAATATTTATTCTATATCTTTGTCCATTATAGCCATAAGATATATCCGCTTGTCTTTTAGTTTTTATAGCTTCCTCTAGATGTGAATTTTCATCACAGAAAAATTCTACAAATGTACTTAAAGTATCGTCAGTTAAAGGGAATCTGCTTTCATCAAAAAACAATTTTCTATTTACTCTATATACAGGTACTTGACCTGCCACTAAATGTATATCAGTTGCTCCAAGATTAATACCTTTTTGCAAAATGGCATATATCATTTCCATATAATTTTTTTCCTTTCGTATAAATTAACTAATTATGAAATAATGATTTTTTTCTTGATTTCATCAAAAGTAGTAATTCCTGATAAAACTTTATTAACTGCGTCAACAACTAATGGCTCATATTCTGTATTTTCTAGTGCATATTTTCTTATATCTATAGTTGATTTACCTTCTGAAACCATATCTTTTATATATTCATCAAAACATAGTATTTCAAATATACCAATTCTTTCATAATAGCCTACATCATTACAATATTTACAACCTACTGGTTCATACATATCAATATTATCTAAATTAAAGTTATATCCAGTAAGTTTAGATATTCTTTCAACATATTTTTTCTCTGCATCAGTTATTTTATGAGGTTTTTTACACTTTGTACACAATCTTCTAACAAGTCTTTGAGAAATAGTAGTAACCAAAGTAGCAGATACATCATAATCAGAAATCCCCATTTTTCTTATTCTTGTTATTGCCTCAATTGCGTCAATTGTGTGAATTGTACTTAATACTAAGTGTCCTGTTTGACCTGCTTCTATTGCAATTCTTGCAGTCTCTTCATCTCTTATTTCTCCAACAAATATAATATCAGGGTCTTGTCTTAATACAGTTCTTAATGCTGATGCAAATGTAACATTTGGTCCAGTTTCAATTTGGTTAATTCCTTCTATTCTACGTTCAACTGGGTTTTCGATTGAAGATATATTTATCTCTGATCTATCAAGATAATCAATAACACTATATAATGTTGTAGTTTTACCTTCTCCAGTTGGAGCACAAATTAATACCATGCTATTTCTTTTATCAAATGACTTTGCAACAATTTCGTTATTCTCTGGAAAACCTAGTTCAAATAAATTTCTTGCGTCAAAATTCTTTTTCAAAATTCTTAGAACAAATTTTTCACCATTAATATTCTTTTGAGAAGATACACGAATACTGTATCCTTCAAAGTCGTTTATACTACCTTCTTGGTCGTAAGTTATTTCTTGGTGCATGTTAGCAATAGATTTTATTCTTCCTATAAACACCTCTTGTCTTGCTTTAGGAAGTTCAGTTATTGTTAAAAGCTCACCATCAATTCTATATCTAATTCTTACCTTATCTTCCATAGGCTCAACGTGAATATCACTTGCTCTTCTTTCAATTGCAGTCATTATAATATTATCAACAAGTTTACTTATATCTTGTTCTTCTTTATCTACATAACTAGTACTAACATTTCTAATATTTGATATTTGTTGCATTATGCTTGTATATAATGTAACATATATTTCAATATTAAATCCCTTATTCATCAAAAGTAATTCTATTTCTTTTACTTTTGACGCATTTTGTGGGTCAGAAAATGCAATCTTAATTGTATTACCATCAACATCAAAAGGAATAGCTTTATAGTTTATTATCATATCTCTTGGTAAATACTGAACTGGATTAATATCTATTTGTTCATCAAGCATAACTGGTGTTACTTGTATTTTATCTGCTAAAGTTTCAAGTAACTTTGTCTTATCACACATTTCTAAGATATCAACTATTTCAGCAAATCTTAAATCTTTGTGGTCTTTTTGATACTCAAGCACTCTATCAACTTGTGCGTCAGTTAAAAGTCCCTTTTTTATAAACTCAATACCTATAGGATTTTTTTTGGTTCTTACACTTTCAAACATTTTAACTTACCTCCATAAAAACTACATATTATTTTTATTATTTTCTAAAACTTGTTCATAGAAATCTTCTACATCATCAACATTTTTTTCATATTTTTCTTTTATATTTTTCTCATATTTATCTTGTAATATACCATAATGTTCTTGTTCTGCAAAATTAGAAACGACATATATTGAAAATACAATTGCAGATAATATTACAACTAATACTGCAGAGCCTTTAAAGCTTTTAGATACTTTCATTTAAATCAACTCCAGCGGTAACAAATATACTAGAAGATTTTTTGCTACCATATTTATTAAAACTAACTTTTAGTGCCACACTACTTAAACCTTTATCTAACATTTTAGGAAAATTTTCATCAAAATTGGCATTTTGCGGATTTGTTATTATCTCAAAACTATCTACATCCATTGCAATAACTCCACCATTTTTTAACACTACTTTTTTTTGTTTATCATATTCATATTCGTCATTATTTGTAAAAACTATCTTTCCTGATATATTACTAACATCTTTACTTTGTTTTGCACTACTATATAAGTTATATTGCAATTTATCAAATTGCTCGTTTACCCACATACTTCCTTTTTCAGATAATGTTCTGTAATTAAAATTTGAACTAATCGCAATAGCAAATGCTGAGAATGCGAAAAACAAAGCTACATATAATACCATAGATGCCATTGAAAGACCTGATTTTCTCATATTTTACAACACCTTGCCTTTTAAACTTTTTACATTAAACTCTAAACTTTCTCCATTAAGCATGTATTCAACTTGTACATCTATTTTTTTTACTAAATCTTCTCTATCAAAATCTTCATCACTAAACTTTGTTACACTAGTTGTAATCATATAATCAATATTATCTACCTTACTTGTAGTGGTATATGAATATAAAGAGTCATAATCTGTTGCAAGAGCCATTTCCATATTCTTAACAGCAAGATTTATTGCATTACTTCTAGCAATCATTTTATTAATATTTTTGTTATAATTTCTTGTTAGAATAAATGCTGAAGCCATAAATATTGTAAATATAATTAGTGCAATTACAAGTTCAGAAATAAATACACCTTTTTTATTATTTTTTTTAATTTCATTTTTTTCTTCTTCAGTCATTTTTGTTTTCATAATTTGTGCTCCAATTAAAACAAATATTATAGCATATACTAGACATACTAAAAGAAGTTTTAAATTATATCCAAATATTAGATAAAAAGCTACAAATACCATACCATTAATTACTTCTAGCAAAAAATACCTTATACTAATTTTTTCACCACAGTATTTACATTTTCCGCCTCTAACAAGATAACTAATTACAGGTATTAAATCAAAAAAGCCTAGTCTATGTTTACAACTTGTACAATATGACCTTGTAGCAATTATATCTTGATGTCTAGGTATTCTATATGTAGCAAGAGAGAAAAAACTTCCAAATAAAGTTCCAATTACAAATATGCAAAATATAACAAATAAGTTCAAAAATATTAACATTTTTCCACCTCTTAACTTTTTTATCAACATTTTACAACATATATATTGCTATACATACTCTAAAATATTTATAAAATGATATATAGTGGTTAGACCATATACACTAACCCTTATGCATATGGTCTAAAATTATTTAATCGTATATTTTTCATTATTCAATATTTTACCATTATCTTAAAAAACTATATAGCTTATTAAGGACCTTCGCCATCAGTATCTTCTGTAACTTCTTTACCAGATGTAGCTTTATATTCTGCAGCTGGTATAAATGTAAATAATCCACTATCTACATCATATTTACAAGTGTAAATTGATTGTGGAGTTGCTTCTCCTGTTAGTCCCAAATCTTCCCATGATACAACTTTTGTATATGTATTACTAGATGCAGGATTTGCAGCACCTTCAGCTGGTGCAGTTGTTGTTGGTGTTACAGTTGAGTTTTTTACTTTTGTACCACCTGATACTCCAACTTCTATTACAGTTCCAGCTTCAAATGGTGATTTATGATAGTAGTCTTTTGCAACAAAGTTTGATACATAAAGAGCTACTGCTGATCTTACTTCTGCTTTATCATTTTCGTAAGTTGCTGTTCTTGCACTATCCATTGGGTTGTTTTTACTTATAGATAGTAGAACTGCAGCTGCTAAGATAATTATAACGATTATTGTTATAACAAGTACGATTAAAGAAATACCTTTTTTTGATTTCATATGTATTCTCCTTTAAAATTAAAATACTTAGCTAAATATTTTATAACTTCTTATTTATTATTTACCAGAAGTTGCTTTGTATTCTGCAGCTGGTACAAATTCGAATAAACCTGTATCAACAGTATATTTGCAAGTGTAAATTGATTGTGGAGTTGCTTCTCCTGTTAATCCTAAATCTTCCCATGATACAATCTTTGTATATGTATTACTAGCTGCAGGATTTGCAGCACCATCAGCTGGTGCAGTTGTTGTAGGTGTTACAGTTGAGTCTTTTACTTTTGTACCACCTGATACTCCAACTTCTATTACAGTTCCAGCTTCAAATGGTGATTTATGATAATAGTCTTTTGCAACAAAGTTTGATACATAAAGAGCTAATGCTGATCTTACTTCAGCTTTATCGTTTTCATAAGTTGCTGTTCTTGCACTATCCATTGGATTATTTTTACTTATAGATAGTAGAACTGCAGCTGCTAAGATAATTATAACGATTATTGTTATAACTAATACGATTAAAGAAATACCTTTTTTTGAATTCATTTACTTTCTCCTTAATTTTAAATCTTTTAACTTTTCAAAACATTATTTACCAGAAGTTGCTTTGTATTCAGCTGCTGGTGTGAATGAAAATAAACCAGTATCCACGTCATAAGTACATGAATAAATTGATTGTGGAGTTGCTTCTCCTGTAAGTCCTAAATCATCCCATGATACTGTTGTTGTATATGTATTGCTAGATGCAGGATTTGCAGCACCTTCAGCTGGTGCAGTTTCAGTAGGTGTTACAGATGATTTAGCTACTTTAGAACCCTCTTTTACACCAACATCAATTGTAGAGCCAGCTTTAAATGGTGATTTATGATAGTAGTCTTTTGCAACAAAGTTTGATACATAAAGAGCTACTGCTGATCTTACTTCTGCTTTATCGTTTTCATAAGTTGCTGTTCTTGCACTATCCATTGGGTTATTTTTACTTATAGATAGAAGAACTGCAGCTGCTAAGATAATTATAACGATTATTGTTATAACTAAAACGATTAATGAAATACCCTTTTTTGCTTTCATATTTTTCCCTCCTTTTTATAATATATATATTAAAACATTTATCTTTTGTTTTAAATGTTTTAAACTAAAATAATTTTTATGCTCCGCCTTTATTAGCATCAGCTTCAAAAACAACTTTACCCTTAGAAGTTACATATAAACTTTCCAATACTTCTGTATCAATATCTAGTGTTTCTGTTGATAATGTTATTGCACTACCTTTACTAGTAGTAGTATATTTATCTGTTGCACTATCAAAATATATTGACTGTCCGCCTTTAGTTACAACGGCAGCACCATTAACAACTACATCGTTTGTATCAGTACCAGAAATTTTAACTGATTGTTGTACATCAGCCATAATATTTCCTAAAAGTAAATTAATTGCTGATTGTGTTTCATCCCTATCATTTTCATTTACTGCTTCTACTGCACGATCAAATGGGTTGTTATTATTTATTGACAACATTACTGCAGCAGCTAAGATAATTATAACTACAATTGTTATAATTAGTACAATTAATGAAATACCTTTTTTTGCTTTCATACTATTCCTCCTATTCTTTATATATAATTTTAATCTTTTCCTACAGCCAAAAATTCTAAATCTTCATTCCACCACTCAGGCTTTACATTAACTTTTACTTTTATTTTTTCGCCATCTTGTATGTAAAATTCTATTCCTTCATAATTTGGCATACTTGTATTTAATAATTTAGTAACATTATCTTTATTAATCTTATATGCTACTTTGTTATTTTCTTCTATTTTTCCTTCAATATCAACTAATGGAGATATAGCCTCTCCTTCGCTATCTTTTATTTCTTCATTATCTTTTGATGTTTTACCTGTAATTACCTCTTCATTAGTATATACACCAAATAAATCTGAAGAAGTTGTTCCTATATATGTTGATACTTTGCTTTGTAAATTTATTGTGCTTTCTAAAAATTTACTACTTCCACTAACTGTTTTTGTACCAAATGCAAAGAATATTACTAGTGATAAAAGTATCATACATAATGCACTTAATAACACTATAGCAACTATCTTTCCATTTATTTTCTTTGCCCCTTCTTTTTTTGCCATTTCATATTCTCCTTAACTATATTATTGTATTTATATTTATTTACTTGTACTAGGTGGATTTGCTACACCATCATTACTATTTGTTGTTCTATCTTGTGTTACAGTATCATTTGAACTTGAAGAACTACTTGAACTACTTGTACTTCCTGTACTACTTCCACTACTTGAACTAGTAGTTCCTGAACTAGTAGCTTCTGTAGTAGGTGATACTGTAGGTGAGAATGGATCAGAATTTCCAGGTCTATATTGATTATTATTTCTAAATCTATTCATATCAGTATCTGTAATTGTATATTGTTTAACTAAAGAATCACTATTTATATCTTTAGTACTTTCAAATGTATATTCTGATTTTGTAATAGCTTCATATTTATTTATATTTCCTTGAACTAATTGAACTTGTTGTGGTAACATTATCATAAGTAATATGATAAATACTACAACTATACTTACTAGAGATATACAAAAAGTTAATATATATTCTTTTTTCATCCATTTTCACACTCCTTTACTATTTGTTTATAATTAAATTCTTAACATCAAATTTTGCTTTAATTGTTGTTCCAGAAACATAATCAATAGATATGTTATCTAGTTTAAATCTTAAAGCTTCATCATTTTCCACATCAAATATGAAATCTGAAATGTTTAAATAACTACCTGTAATTTGTATAGAAAATAATGTATTATTAGATGATTCTTGTGTAGTTACATCTTCATTTGCTTGAACTGCAGTAGTATCATCAGTATTTTCAGGAATTGTAGTTGCTTCTGTTGTATTATCTTCACCTTGAGAAGTTGTTGTAGTCTCAGTTGTTGTAGTATTACTACTTGATGTAGTTGAATCTGTACTACTAGCATTATTTGCTGATTCACCTGCAAATACTCCACCTGGCTCAGTCATTATAATTTGAAGATTATTTCTTTTTGCATAATTTCCAAGTCTTATCCATAAATAATCCAAATCATAATTTTCTTCAGTAGTAGCCTCTTTAATTACATTTAAAGTATCGTCACTAATTGATTCATATTTTGTTTTTTCACTTTCAAATGTAGTTTCAGCATCTTTTACTTTTTTTACTGCCACATCATACTCTGATTGTTTTGAAACTAAATCAGCTTCTGCATTTTCAATTACACCTCTTTTATCCATTAAAGACTTAACTGATGTAAACTGAAATAATTTCAAATCTAAATCTGTAAAAAGAGTAACTGCAAATATAGCTACTACACAAATTAAAGCTACAGAAACTATAATAATCTTTTTTAAACCTTCAGACATTATGGCAACTCACCACCAATCTCAACAACTGTTGTTGCTCCATTTGTAACTTTATTTACTTTTAAATTATTTAATGTACCATTTATTTTCAACTCAGATACAAAATAACCTAAATCTGCATAACTTGATGAGCTTGCAGTCATTTTTATATTTTTATTATCATCTGAGCTTATATTAACTAGTTGAACATTTTTTGGTATAATTTTTATAATATTCTGCAAGAATGTAGCCACATTATATGTTGTAAATTTACCAATTTGATTTGACTCAATTTGTTCAACAATTTCTTCTACATCATCATTTATTTCTTTGTATTTTTGAATATTAGTATCTAAGTACGTATAATCACTATTTACTTCTGTTATATTTTCTTCAATACTTGCTATCGTTTCATCTATATCTTCTTTCATTCTATCAACTTTTCTTGAATATATATTTCCGAATACTACGTAAGATAAAAACAACATAGTTACGGCTATACATACACATACAAGTACAGAAAATACTTTTTCTTCTTCTTTATCAAGCGATTTAATTTTTCCTTCTTGTGAAGGATTAGCAACTGGTTTTTCTTCTTTCTTAACCGGCTTATTTGCTCCATCCTTTTTGCCACCAAACAATGAGCTAAAGAAACCTGCTTGCTTTACAACTTTACCTTTTATATATTCACTATCTTTTGGTGCAGGTATTAACATATCATAAGCAAGTGCCATAGGAGCAATTTCTTCTAGCATATCAGCAGTATTTCTTACGTTACTTGTATCTTCCATAAAGTCTGGTTTTAGTATTTCGCATTTTGCATCTAAAAATTCAGTAAACAATATGTCAATATTTGTAAATATAATACCAGTTCCTGTAAGAATAACTTTATCTATATTTTTTCTATATTGGTTAACAGAAAATTGAACGTTTTTCAATACTTCTTGTAATAAAGGCTCAAGTAGAGATTCTAGTTCTTTATTATTATTATCTACACCTTCAGAAAATACATTTATTTGTTTACAAGCTTCATATGCTTTTTGATATGTTCCAAGCTTACCAGAAAAATCTTGCAAAATTTGACTCATACCAATTTTGTAGTTTTGTATTTCAACTAACTTATCTGCCATTACCACTAAAACAGTTAAGCTATCGCTCAAATCAACTAAAATGTAATTATGTTCATCTTTTGATACAAGTCTATTTGTAAGCAAACATGCAGGATAGATTGATGTAATCGCAGGAAATCTTTGCATATATTTATCAATAAGCTCTTTATCAACTACATTTAAAACAAGATTTCTTTTGTTATTTGCATTTTTAACATCTGATACCTTGTAAATATAATTATATTTTGTAGCTGATTTTCCTGTTCTTTCACACCATGCTTCAAATTCCATTTTAACAATATCATTAAAATATGAATTTACTTGACCTTGATCATATACTTCAAGGTTAATAAATTCACTTGCTTCTGGTGTAATTGCAATCTTACAGTTTGCAGAATTAGTCTCTTGAATAATAGCTTCAATTAAGCTTAATTTATCCAATTTTACAAATCTTGTACCATATTGTTCTAGTTTGATTTCATTTTTGTCATATGACATCTTAGCATATTTTACGACGTCATTATTAATGTAAATTCCCAAACAACTTGACATAGATATCTCCTTCTTTATTTAATTTTTCAAACGATTAGAAAAATTGTCATGTAATTACATTCATATTGTTTGCATATAAAAAGCAAATATAACAAAAATTAAATGTTATTTTTGCATAAAACTTTTACAATTTTTTTAAATTCGTTTACTTTCCTGTGACTATAATTTATCATATAGGAAATTTTTTTTCAATAAATCCGCCTACCGTAATTTTTTTTTTATGTTTCTGTAACAATAATGTAATAAAAAATGTCGTCAAAATATATAATTTTGAAACGACATTTTAAAAACTAATCACTATTTTGATAAGATATGCTTATTTTTTCTGCATTTACTCCTATTTGGTCTACTATAATTTGTTGTATTTGTGCTACTTGTTCTTCTTTTAATTCTTCCTTTCCTTTTACTACAACATTCATATTATCATTATTTGTAGGAATTATTACAATATCTTCTATACCTTTAGATTTAATAACATTTTCAACCATGTTTACTAAATTTTTTTGAGTTATCAAATCATTTAATTTTTTTTGATATTCATTTACTTGTTCAGCAGTCGTATTCTCATTTTTTATAATGCTTGAGTAGTTTTCGCTTAATTCTGAGTACATATTATCTCTATCATATTTAAAAACTGCTATATTATCTTCTTTACTTTCTTCGGTTTGCTCTGAATATATACTTACATTATCATATGTATAATTGTCTTTGCCATTTACATATACAGTCTGTCCAAGATTTTTTTCTCTTTCAGGATTATATTTATAGTTTATATATCCTGCAACAGTTACCATTAGACCTACTGAAATAACAACAAGTGTACTCTTTTTTATAACAGTCATAATATCACCTATCCTTGTTTTTCAAATACTTGTATTTTATATACTGGAACATTTGTTAAATTAGAAACTGCCGTAGCAATTTTGGATTTAATTTCCACAGTATTTGCTCCTTTTGCAACAATTATTGCACCTTCTATTTTAGGCATTTCAACGGTTTCAATTATAGCAGTTTTCTTACTTCCTTCTTCATTATATGCCACATTTTTTTCTGTTGTTTTTTGCTCCGAATTTTCTTGTTCTTTTGTATTATATACTGGATTTTGTTTTATATCTTGTGAATATGTAAGTACCACGGAAGCCTCACTTATACCAGATATCTCCGAAAGTATATTCTCAATTTTATTTTCAAGTTCACTTGTGGATGTGCTATTTATACTTTTTTCTTCATTACTATTTATATTATCATTAGAAGTTGTACTATTACTACTTATATTTATATTTTTATCTGAACTAGAAAAGATATACTTACTTGCAAGTAATATTATTACAAGCAAAATTATTACAAGCACAAGATTTTCCACTCTTTTTTCTTTATTTGAAGCAATGCTTTTTATTGTTTGTAAATAATTCAAACTACATCACCTTCTTCAATTATCTCAATTTTTTCATATTCTATATCATATACCTCATTCATATATCTAACTACATCATTTACATCACTAAGAGAACTTTTTTTATTATCTATTTTTTGTATATTAATTTTTATTTTTTCAACATTATATTGTTCAGTTAAAAAGATGTCTATTGTATTTGCTACTATACCTTTTTGTTCTAATTTTTTTGTTATATCATCCTTAAAATTTTCTGCAAATTGTTTCCTTACCATCTCATCTGTTTTTTCTGAATTTTGTGAATATTCGTCTTCATATATCACTTCATCACCATTTGTATCTGATATATTTGCTATTACTTGACTTACCCCTTCTTCTACTTTATCATTTTTTAATAGATTAACCGCTGGTGCTACTAAATTTATAACTGTTATAATACCTATAAGTGAATATATGTATTTTTTTAAATTTGTTTTTGGAATTATTAATTGTATAAAAGTAACAAATATTCCAAGGCAAAGCATAGCACTTACCCAATTTTTAAATATATCTATCATATTATCTCCCCCTTATTATTTAACAACAGTACTTACTAAGTTAAGTATTATACCTGTTGATATTACAAATAACATTATTATTCCAATTAAAATGCCAAGTAAATTTTTGTACACAGTTGCAAATGAGGATATATATTTTACTATACTTTCTTCACTACATAATGGTTCAATTAGTGCTGAAAGTGCCATATATATTATCATTACACTTAATATTTTTACTACTGGTACAATTGATACAGTAATAACAGAAATTATGCCTAACGTTCCTCCAACTTTACTTACTATTTTTGTCGCCCCTACAACTGTTTCAAAACTATCCGAGAAAAATTTTCCAACTACTGGTACAAAATTTGACATTGCAGTTTGTGTTGTTTTTACTGCAAGTGAGTCTACCGAACTTGTAAGAGAAGTTTCAAGTGATAATACTCCAAGAAAAATAGTTAAAAGAATAGATACTATCCATATTGCACTACTACTAAATAACTTGGACATATTACCAAGTTTTAGATTTTCAGATATTGAACTTATTACATTTAATGCTACTGATATTGTAAAAAAAGGTATTATCACATAATTTACTATAAAGCCTATTGCACTTGCTAAGAAAAGTAACATAGGTTGTATTATTCCTGTAGAAGTTATACTTCCTGTTGCAATTAAAACAGACATTAAAAATGGAGATATAACTTGCATTAAAGTTGTTAGTGTTGCAACTACATTTTTAAAACCCGTTATTACATCTAAAAAAGAGGTAACACTAATTGTTGCTATTGCAGTAAAGCACGCAAGATATGCAATTTTTGTTATGTCCGACTTTTTTTCAAGCTCCATATTAGATAGTATTGCCATTATTACACAAACAAAGAAAATACCTGTTGCACCTTTTAAAGTTCCTATTATCTCTTTAAAGAAAAATGAAAGTAACTTCATAAATATGTTTTTGTAATCTACCTTATTTACATTAACAAGAGAATTTGCTATATCTTTAAAGTCAATTCCTTCTATTCCTGTATCAGCTACATATTTGTTTATATCTTCAATATATGAATCTATATTAAAATTTTCCGATACTTCTTTTGTTATATCTTGATTTAAATCTGTCTTTTCATTTAGTTCTATATCCTCTGCATATATTAGCGAATTAAAAAATAAATGTATGACTAAAACAGTAATTAGTATTATTTTTTTTGCTTTACTAATTTGTTTCATATACTACACCAGACCTGTAAGTACATTTACAAGAGCTGCAATTAATGGAAGTGACAAACTTACGATTATTATTTTTCCTGCAAGTTCAAGTTTAGTTGCTATTGCAGTTTGTCCTGCATCAACACAAATATTTCTTCCAAATTCTACTATATATGCAATTCCTGTTATTTTTAAAATAACTACTAGAAAATCTTTACTTATGCCAGAACTATTAATTAGACTATTTAACATATCTATAATAGGTGTTATTTTTGATAGTGCAAAAAACATTATTATAACGCCAGAAACTATCATAAGTACTAATGCTATATCTTTTCTTTCTTCTTTAAGTAATACAATTAATATAACAGATATAATGGCAAAGCCTACTACTTTAAAAATTTCCATTAACTTAATCACCTACAATCCAAATACTGTTCTTACTGTCTCAAACAAATTACTAATTTGAGATATAACAAGCATTAAAACAATTATAAGGCCAGTAAGTGTGGTCATCATAGCTTGATCTTCTCTTCCTGCTTTTGTTAATACTTGATTTAATACTGCAACTAAAATTCCAATACCCGCTATTTTAAATAATAAATCTATATCCATTTATTATCCCTCCAAATTATATGCAAATAATAACTATCATCAGTCCAGTTATAATTCCAACAGTTCTGTATAATTTTGAATTTTTGATTTTTATTTCATTTGCCTCTTTAATTTGACTATCTATTATACTTATTCCATTTTCTATTATATTAATTTGCCCTTCTAAGTCACTTCTTCCGAGATTTTTTAGAGTTGATATAAACACATTTCTGTCATATTCGGTTAATTCTTCAATTTTTGATATTTTTTCTACTATACTTTGGTCTATTAAATAGTCTGACTCTAGCTTTAACATATCTACAACTATCTCACCCATTGTATCTTTTAATTTAGTTATTAATTTTTGTCTTGACGATTCATACGCATTTGGCAATATGCTCATCATATATTTTATTTCGTTTTCTACAAGACTTAGAAAAGTTACCATATCTCTTAATATATATTCCCTGTTTTTTAATTTTTTTGATTTATATATACCGATATAACCAGATAAAATGATAATTAGTATTGAAATAAACACCTTAAATACAAACATAATTTTCACTCCTATTATTTATATCAATGTTATACACTACTTTCTTTAAATTTATTGTAGAAAAATATTCTTTTTATATGATTTTTTTGACTAGTTTTAGCAAAAAATAGTATAAGTAATTAAAAAATGCTTACTAGAATATTCTTCAAGTAAACATTTTCTTTTTAAATAACTTTAGTACCTATTTTATTTTCTTCAAGATTATATATATTTTCTATTGTACCAATTCCTCTTCTATTTGAAAGTACAATTACATTTCTAAATAAATTATTATTTATTAATTCCCTTAAGCCTTCTTTTTTTAATACATCATTTAAATCTTTTCCGTGCATTGTAAATACAAGACCTACTCCACTACAATTTGCATATTTAATTGCCTCAATATCGTTATTATTACCAATTTCATCTGTTGCTATAACATCTATTCCCATACTTCTTACAAGCATTTCCATTCCAATATATTTAGGAACATTTGAAATTATATCTGTTCTTTTTCCAACATCTAAATTTGTAATTCCTTGTGATACAGCTGCTATTTCTCCTCTTTCATCAACTACTCCTACATTTTTTCCTAAGAGTTGTAATCTTTCTACTCCATTACTTACTTGTCTAATTATATCCCTTAATAATGTAGTTTTTCCACAACCAGGTGGAGATATTATTAAAGTATTAGTAAACTCCCTATTTTTTATTATATATGGCATAATTTTATCTGCACATCCTACTAACTGCCTTGCAACTCTTATATTCATACTATTTATGTTTTTTATATTTTTTATTTTTCCAGCCTCAAGTACTACCTCTCCACAAACACCAATTCTATGTCCACCTTTTATTACTACAAATCCATTATTTATTTCATTTTGTATTGCATATATAGAATTTTTTGATACTCTTACAAGTATTTCAAGTAAGTCGTGAAGTGTAACAATATACTCGCCCTCAAACTCTATTTTAGATGCAATTAAAGTAACTTTTTTTCCTACTCTAAGTCTTATTTCATTTATATCATTACTGCCGCCAGTTTTTGCTACTACATTTAAAATACTTGTTGGCAGTATTTTTAATATCTCATCTAACATATATATCACCCAAGATATATATATGCATATTAAGTTAAATTATTTGTAAATATCTAGGTTATTTTTTGCAAGTTTTGTCAAATATTTAAATATATTTATAACATTTTTAAAAAAAACTATTTTAAATAACTTTGTTCTATGCTATACTTAAAATAAAAAAAGAGGTGATTATTTATGCAAAATCCACCAACAAAATCAAGAGTAAACCTTGGCTTTTATTTAAGCATTATATCTTTATTTGCTGCACTTATTCCGCTAGCTGGTTACCCTGTAAGTATAATAGCTATTATTATGAATATTTCAATTATAAAAATAGATCCTACTAAAAAAAGTACAACTGGCACTTTACTTTCAATAATAGGTCTTACACTTACAATAATTAATTCTATACTTAGCTTAATGTTTGTTAATTCACTTACAATGCTAATATAATTGTTTTTTATATATTTTAAAAAAATTTTCCCTGAACATTTTAGTATATATAAATTTTTATATTTTGTTCTTGCGTTTTTAAAATATGAAAGGAGAAATTAAAAAATGATAAATCTTTTAGAGAACCTAAAAACCCCTAAAAAGCATATATATATATATATATGCGTGTTTGCGGCCATTTCGGTTATTTGTGTTTCGATACTAAAATATAAAAAATATGAAGTAAATTATTATAATGCAAATGCAACATGGCATACTTTATTAACTGTTGAAGCTTATGATAAAACCCCAATTTCAAAACATTTATTTCTTCCAATTGTTAGTTTGGGAAATACTACAGATAAAAATATTCCTTGGGGCTCTACAATTCCTGATAAAGAAGGAAATTATTACTATACTTCTTTTTCTCCAGCTGGATATTTTTTGCCGTGGCTCTTTTTTAAAATATTTAATTTACCAGTTGCTGAAAAAAGTTTATATATATTTAATACATTACTTTTTGCCATTTCGGCAATGCTATGGATTAGGATTATAACCTTTATATATAATAAAAGTAAATATGTCAATTTTTTAGCTATAATTTCAATATTTGTATATATTTGTGCTCCTGAGATACTACACGGTATGGGTATTGTATACTGGCATCAATCCATTTTACAAGTAACACTTTTAATCCAGCTTTATGCATATTTATTAGCAAGACAAAATGATTCTAAGATAGCAAAATATGTTTTTTATGGAATGGTATTAATAAATCCATATATAGAATGGACAGGCTATGTTGCTAATGTTGGATTTGCTTTAGTAGAACTTATTAGATACTGGAAACTGGATAGAAAAAAAGCAATAAAAAAAGTCTTTATAATTGCTCTTCTAACAATGTGTTCATTTATATTATTTTGTTTTCACTATTTATTAGTAGTAAATGCAAAAGATTTCTTTATTGCACTTAAAGATAGGTTTATGGCTCGTAATATTACAAGTAAAGCATCAATTAAAGATTTATTTAAAGGTTATTTATATTCGTTTAAATATTTATATATACTTTTAGCAATATTACTTATTTGGAATTTTGTAAAAGCAAAAGATAAAAAAATAAATTTAAAAAATGGTTTCATTATATTTTTATGCCTTTTTCCTATATTAGAAAACTTCGTAATGAAACAACATGCTATTTCATATAGCTATGATAGAATGAAACTTATTTTTCCTATTTCATTATTAATTTGTGAAATAATACAAAATATTATTGAAAATACTAAAACTAAAAAAATAGCTCTAATCACTATATTTATAATAACTATTCTTTGTAGCTCATTTAATATAATAAACTACATTAATGATACTACATATGTATGGAAAGCTGATTACAAAGAAGATAATAAAAAAATAGCAGCTTATATAAATACTAACTACGGAAATTCCTTGTTAATGGCAAAAAATGTTGCCGTAAGAGGTTATATAAACTTACTTTTTGAAAAAGGTATACAAGATTTAAAAACATATGAAGATTCAAAAATTATTGCTAAATCTAATAATCAAGATTATGTGGTTATTCTAGAAGCAAAAGTAAACGATACTTCATGGGATACATGCGAATTAATAGGTGCAACAATTTATGATATTAATACAAATGTAATGAAAGAAATACAAATTCAAGCTGGAAAAATAGTTGAAATAGAACAAAAAAATATAAATTAAAATGATTATTTATAAAACAACCTATATTGCTTTTTGCAATATAGGTTGTTTATTATTCAAATAAATCTAGTATTTCTTCTTTACTCATTTTTGAAATAAATGTTTCGCCTGATTTAATTACATTATCATATAACTTTTGTTTTTCTTCTTGTAATTTAGCGACTTTTTCTTCTATACTATTTTCTGTAATTAGTGAAAAGACTTGTACATTATTTTTCTGCCCTATTCTATAAGCTCTATCAGTTGCTTGATTTTGCACTGATAAATTCCACCAAGGGTCAAAATGTATTACTACATCAGCACCTATTAAATTAAGACCTGTTCCACCAGCTTTAAGAGAAATCAAAAATACTTTAATGCTCTCATCCTTATTAAAATTATCCACAAGTTCCACTCTTGTATCTGCTTTAGTTTTTCCAGTTAATTCATAATACCTAATGTTTTTCTTTTTAAGTTCATTTTTTAGCAGACTAAACATTGAAGTAAACTGTGAAAATATTAGTATTTTATGATTAGAGCTACAAGCCTCTTCTACAAGTTGTATACATTGCTCTAGTTTTGAACTTTCTCCGTCATAATTTTCTAAGAAAAGGGATGGATGGCAACATATTTGTCTAAGTCTTGTAATCATTGCTAGTACTTTCATTTTACTATTTTGCAAACCATTTGTATCAATTTCATCAGTTATTTCTTTTCTTGCCTCTGCAAGATATGCTCTATATACTTTTTCTTGCTTTTCTCCCATTACATTATACATCTTAGTTTCCGTTTTTTCAGGTAACTCTTTTAGAACTTCTTTTTTCGTACGTCTTAAAATAAATGGTGCTACTAATTTATTTAACTTATTCATACTTTCTGTATCTTGCTCTTTTATTATTTTACTTTCTATATTATCTCTAAATTTACTATATGAGTACAAATATCCCGGCATACAAAAATCAAATATAGACCAAAGTTCAGATAATGCATTTTCCATAGGTGTACCAGTAAGTGCAAAACAAGTTTTACCTTTTAATTTTTTTAGAGCTTTTGCATTTTTAGTATTGTTATTTTTTATATACTGAGCTTCATCAGCAATAATGTATCTAAAGTCAAAGTCTTTATACTCTTCAATATCTCTTTTTAGTAAATCATATGAAGTTATAACCACATCATATTTATTTATGTCTTTAATTAACTCAGCTCTTTTTAAAGCACTTCCGGATATAGCTTGAACTTTTAAATTTGGTGCAAATCTATTAATTTCTTTTTCCCAATTTATATATAACGAACTAGGACAAACTACAATGGATGTACCTTGTTTTTGTTCTTTTGCTTTTTGAAGTATAGCTATTACTTGAATTGTCTTTCCAAGTCCCATATCGTCAGCAAGTATACCTCCAAAGCCTAGACTATCTAAAGTCATTAACCAGTTATATCCTACTTTTTGATACTCTCTTAATATACTTTCTAAACACTTTGGTAATTTAAAATCTAAATCTTTTGCATAAGTAATATTTCTAACTACTTCTTTAAACTTTGTATCTTTTATAGCATTAATATCATCACTTGTTTTTATAACCTCATCAAGATATACCGCTCTATATTTTGGTACAATCATTTGTCTTTTTACTACATCTTTATCACTTATTCCAATTGCATCCGTTATATTTACAAGTGTATCAAATCCTGAAGCATCTATATTTACAAAACTTCCGTCTTTTAATCTATAAAAACGCTTTTTAAGTCTATAACTTTTTATTATATTTGCAAGCTCTTTCTCATCAAAATCAAGATTTTCTAAATCTATTTCAAGTAAATCATTTTTTATTCTAAGTCCCATTGTAACAGATTTTTGTTTAATAATGGTTTTGCTTTTAAACCTGTCTGTTGCAAGTACTTCAAATCTTTCTATAATATTATTTATCCCACTTGCCAAGAAATCATATATATCTTCTTCAGATTGTATGTATAATTTTTCATTTTTAATATCTAATTTAAAATTATTATTATTTAATAATTCTTTTGCTTTTTGTTCTTGTATTATATTTCTATTTGCTACACCATTTTCTTCATTTGAAAATGGGTTAAATTCAATATTATGATAACAAAATTTTACATCTGCTACTATTCTTCCTTGCTTATCTATATCTAAATATAATTTAACAAGCAAACTTTCAGCTTTATGTTTTGACAAGAAAGCTTTTTCAATTTTTACATTTGAATTCTTTTCTAAATTTGGTATTACATATTCACAAAAATTTGTTGCCTCTTTAATTGGAATTATAATATCATAGCTTTTTTTCTTTTGTAACTGTTCAAGTACAAAGAGAATATTTTTAGAAAATTCATAACTACATCTATACATTCTATTTCTGTATAAAACATAGTTATATTTTTGACCTTTATATATATAATAATCATCTTTTGAAAGCAATCTTAAAATTACTTCATTTTCGCTTTCCTCAACTTCAAAATTGAATTTTGGGTCTTCTTCTACAAATGTAATTGATGAAAAGTCGTCATACCCTTCTATTTCAATATTTCTATTTTTTACTATATCAAAAAATTCATCTAAAGCACCCGATACTAAACTAATTTTATTTTTATAAAATTTATTAGATGAAATATTATTGCTATTATTTAAACGAGAATATTCATGGTATTCTATTGTTTTTGTACAAACAAAGTTTACTAATGACTTCGAAGAGGATTCAAAATCATCCGTGTTGTAATCTACTTCTAACTCTTTCCCATATTTTATTTTTAATTTACCTGTTACACTACTTCCGAATTCATATATGTCTTTTATAACATAAAGTCTTTTTCTTCCAATTTTAAATGATACAGAAAAAATTCCTCCTCTTAATCCTAGTATTTCAATATATGGAATTAATCGTAAATCTTTTTTATTACTCTTATCAAATTCAAGTTTTTCATAATAACTTATTATATTATTTTTTATTTCTACAGGTTTAGTTAAAATATTATTGTTATTTTCATATAATTTTTTATTTTCCAAATTATCTGATAAAGATGTATCAGTAGGATTTACAAATTTTGTATAATTTTCAGCATTAATATATATATCAAATAATGTTGCAATTATATGTTTGCAAAGGCAATCGCAAGAAGTAGCCGTAGGACAATCGCAACTATAACTTAATTTACCATCTACTTTTGTTATTATTACTTTGTATAAAAAAGTGCCTTCAACAAGTACTGTAATTTTAAAATTATTGTCGTTTCTATATTCTACTCTTTTTATTTTTACTCTATCTTGTTCAAAATATTTTTTTCCACGATTAGTAACATTATTTCCTGCTTCAAGTAATAATTTATTTATTTCTTCTGGAAGAATTAACATTATATCACCTTTTTCAAAACAAACACTTTAATGTATATATTATATACC
>CANQLD010000018.1 GCA_947624625.1 uncultured Clostridia bacterium
TTATTTATTTCTTCTGGAAGAATTAACATTATATCACCTTTTTCAAAACAAACACTTTAATGTATATATTATATACCCGTACACATTATTTGTCAACATTTATGCAGCTTTTTGTATACATAAATTAATTATAATATATATATATATTTTTTTTTTTAAATTTTAGAATACGAAACAATAAAAAAAGAATAGAGTATATTTTCCTCTATTCTTCCTTATTTGTATTTTGTAATGTTTGTTCTATAATAGGCCATACATCCTCTGTTTCTAAACCTTTTCTCCAGCCTGTAATACCTGCCAAATTATATTTATTTACAAGTTCTGCTCTTCTTTTTATAGAATCTTTATCTTCTATCCAAAGTTTATATGTTAGATTTCCTTCTTTATATTCTGCATAATTTTGTCCTGCATCCTCATCATATACTGTTGTAATACCATATTTATCAATAAAATCTTGACAATTTTTCATAGTATATACCTTTGTAGTAGGCTTTCCTTCTCCTGATTTAATTGTCCAAAGTCTTGTATAAAAAGGTACTCCAAGAATTATTTTATTTGATGGAATTTGAGAGTCATTAAGAAGTGAATTTATATTTTTTTCTACCCAAGAAACTTCAGCAATTGAACCTTCCTCATTTGACCAAGCTCCTCTATGGTCATACCCCATTAACACTACATAGTCTGCAACTTGTCCAATATTTTTTCTATCAATATATTCAACAAAATACATATCTACAGATACTTTAATATTATTTTCTCTTAGTATTGGTACCATTTCGCGTACAAATTGAGTAAACATATCTCTATCTTCTGTTTTCATAGACTCAAAATCTATATTTATTCCCTCAAGCTTGTCTTCTTTACAAATTTTAAGCAAGTTTTTTATAAACTGTTCTCTATTGTACTCACTATTAAGCATAGCGGATGTATCTGATGCAGTATAGCTTGTGGAATCAATACCATTAGTTATAATAGGCCAAATTTGATAACCAAATGATTTAGCTTTTGTATAGTAATTTGGTGAAAACTTTGATGAAATTTCTCCATTTGAATCTTTTAATTCATACCAAGTTGGAGATACAACGTCAACACCTTCTATTTTACTATTTCCAAGTACATCTAAATCACTTCCATATTGCCAAAACATTGTTAGTTTTTCTGTAGAATTTATATTTTCGTTAGTTTCTTTACTTTCTTCATTTGTATTTCCTGTATTTACATCTACATTGTTTTTTGAAATATACCCTATAACTCCTGTATCAGTTTTTACTTTATACCACCTATTATGTTTCAAACTTTCAGTATAAACTGTTACTGTATCTTTATTTCCTATAGTCGAAATTACATTTGACTTAGTTGATAAGTCGTCATATACATTTACATTGTTATACTTAACAGGTAAATCTGAAGTATCTTTTTTATCAATTGATATTGTATTTGTATCTTTATTATACTCAACCTTAATGTTATATATATCTTTTACTAAGTTTATATCAATATATGGTTGCTCATCTACTATTTTAGCAGGATTTTCAATATCCACATATTGCATATTTCTAGATAGTTTATTTTCATCAATTTTTAGTTTTACAACTTGAGTATTATCTGTAACTATAACTTTAGTTGCCACTTTATCATAAAAAATATGTTCATCAATTAGTTTACCTATTGTATCAGTAGAAATATATATGCCACTATTTTCTACAAATGGTTTATATATTGGTTCAACATTATCTCCGAATACAACAAGATTTGAAGACTTGCCTTTTGTATGAGTTACAGATGTATTATTTAGCATAAATATTGCAAAAATTGCTCCAGTTATAATTAATACAAGTATCATTCTTTTTAATTCTTTTACCATATCTAATACCTACCTTGTAACCATATTATACAATATAATTTTATATTTGTGAACACTAATTTAAAAATTTATATTTAAAATTATTTATACAAATTTTAGTATTCACTCTTTTGCACTATTTATTAATATATCAAGTATTTGTGAATATGGTATATTATCATTAATTAACATCATAGGATACATACTTATATTTGTAAAGCCTGGCATTGTATTTACTTCATTAAAGTATATTGTTTCATCTTTTACAAAAAAGTCTACTCTTGCTATTGAATTAAGTCTAAGAGTTTTAAAAATCTCTTTTGCGTATTCTCTAATTTTTTCTATAGTTTCTTTGTTAATATCTGCTGGTATTCTTACAGTTGATTTATTGTTTTCATATTTTGCATTAAAATCATAAAATTCATTTGCTGATAATATTTCTCCAGGTGTTGAAGCATATATGTTATTATTTTTTGTATCTTCAATTACCGCACATTCTATCTCTTTTTTATTTGATATGTACTTTTCAATTAAAATATCATTATCATATTTAAATGCAAATTCAATAGCTTTCCATATTTCATCCTCACTGTCTACTTTTGTAACTCCATATGAAGAGCCTTCTTTATTTGGTTTTACAATTAGCGGATATGCTAATTTGTTATTTATATTATTTATAAATTCTAACTTATCAAATAAGTCAGTGTTGTATTCTTTATTTGATAGTGCAATATATGGAACAATATTAATAGTTTTAGCATTTACTAATTCTTTAGATAATATTTTATCCATTGCAATACTACTCCCTAGCATTTTGCAACCTACATAATTTACCCTTGCAAGTTCAAGAAGGCCTGCTATTGCACCGTCTTCTCCATATTTTCCGTGTAAAACAGGAAATACCGCATCATATTCTTTTAGTTTGCTTAATACATCACTAACAGGTATTTTGTTTTCTTCATCTTCTAACCATTTATTTTCAGTAATATTTCCGTACATTACCTGTATAGATATAGAACTTACCTTGTTTATCTATTCCCATATTATACACATCATATTTTTCTTTGTCTAAATTTTGTATAATATTACCAGCTGACATACAAGAAATTTCATGTTCTGATGACATAGAGCCAAATATAACTAATATTTTTTCTTTCATTTTAATTGTTAAACCAAAATAGTTTAACTTCCTCCTCTCATTACTTTCATATACATTTGTTATTATATCATTAATATGTAGAAATGTGAATAATTATCACACTTTTACTTATGAATATATAATTTTTAAAAATTATATATTAATTTTTTAAAAAATTGTATATTAATTTTGTTAAAAATTGTATATCAAATTTATTAAAATTTGTATATTAAATCTTGTAAATCGGATAAAAATGGTGTATAATATATATTATGAGGTGATAAAATGTCTTTAAGAAAAAAAGAATATATAAACAGACTTATAGATAAAAAAGTGGAAGATTATTTGTCCGTTTTCGGTGCTATAAGTATAGAAGGTCCAAAATGGTGCGGAAAAACTTGGACTTCTTTAAATCACGCAAACAGTGCTTTTTCTTTAGATGATGATGAACTTAAACAAAAAGCTATGCTAAGCTTAGACTATATTTTAGATAATGATATGCCTATATTAATTGATGAGTGGAATTTAGTTCCTAATATTTGGGATGCAGTTAGAAGAAAATGTGATGAAACAACAAAAAAAGGAAATTACATTTTAACTTGTTCAACTAAACTACCTGATGAAAAGCAAAAAGAAAAAATACATCATTCAGGAGCAGGTAGAATAGTAAAAATAAAAATGTATACTATGAGTTTATATGAATCTGGTGATTCTACAGGTGAAACTTCTATAATGGATATGTATAACGGTGTTCAAAAAAATGGAAAATCATCTAAAAAATGCAGTTTAAGTGATTTAGCAAATTATATTATTCGTGGTGGCTGGCCATCAAATATTACTACACCTGAAAATAAGATAGGGTTAATACCTAAAGGTTATATAGAAACAATATTAGATAGTGATATACATGATGAGAAAAAAAGGGATAAAGAAAAAATGAGAATGCTTCTTAATAGTCTTGCAAGAAATGAAGGCTCAACAGCTAGTAACTCAACTATATTAAAAGATATACAAGAATATGAAGATAATGATGATACTGTTCAAAGTAGAATAACAGTAAATGATTACCTTGATGTATTAAATAGACTAAATTTGATAGAAAACCAAATTTCTTATAGCATAAATTATCGTTCACCTAAAAGAGTAGGCAAGTCACCAAAAAGACATTTAACAGATCCTTCACTTGCTTGTGCGTGTCTAAACTTAACCAAAGATAAACTTATAAATGACCTAAGAACTTTTGGATTTCTTTTCGAAGCATTAGTAGAAAGAGATTTAAGAATATATATGGACTATCTAAATGGAAGTTTATATCATTTTAGAGATAATGTTACTGGTCTTGAAGTAGACTCTATACTTGAATTTCCTGGTGGAGATTTTGGAGCTATTGAAATAAAACTTGGCTTTAATCAAGTTGAAGATGCTAAAAAAACTCTATTATCTTTTTATAACAATATAGAAAAAAAGCCAAAATTTATGTGTGTTATAATTGGATACGGTGATATTATTGCAAAAGATCCTGAAACAGGTATATATATTGTTCCAATCAATACTTTAAAGCCATAAGTTTTTAATTATATTAAAAGCGAACTAATTTAATAGTGTTATTAAATTAGTTCGCCTTTCTTTTATTCTATTATCTCAAGTGGTGTATAATTTGCCATAAGTCTTTTAAATCCACTTTGTTCAAACATTATATCAAGCTTAAAGTCATCATCTTCTGCCTCTATCTTTTGTATTATACCTATGCCAAATTTTTTGTGTTTTACACGCATTCCAACAGTATATTTGTTTGAACTATTATTTACTGGTGGCTTTGCATTGCTAGTTTTTATACTACTTAAGAAGCTATCAACATTTATTCCAAAGCTATTATTGCTCTTTGGTTTTGTATCAAAATAATTATCAAAGTTATTTATCACTTTTTCTACTTGACTATATTCATTATCTAAATATCTTTCTTGTTTTCTATTTCTAAGTGATATATTATCTTTTGAAGCTTCGTCAAATAAATCTTCCGGTATTTCAGATATAAACCTTGAAGGCATAGCATATGTAGTCGAACCAAATAATGTTCTTTTAGATACATTGGTAATACATAATTTTTTCTTAGCTCTTGTTATTCCAACATAACAAAGTCTTCTTTCTTCTTCGCATTTTTCATCTTCTTCAATTGATTTTTTAGATGGAAATAATCCTTCTTCCATACCAACTAAGAATACTACATTAAACTCAAGACCTTTTGCACTGTGCATTGTCATAAGTGTTACAGCTTCAGCTGATTCATCTAATTTATCTACATCACTTACTAATGCTATACTTTCTAGAAAATCTTGCAAAGAATTATCAACACTTTCTTTTTCAAATTCCATTGCAACACCTATAAATTCCATCAAGTTTTCAAATCTCATTTCAGCTTCTTTGCTAGGCTCTGCATTTAACATATCTTCATAACCTGACTCTTTAAGTATTAATTTCATTAAATCTGATACTGATAGTTCATCCTTTGCTTTTTTGAAGTTATTAATCATATCTCTAAACATTATGATATTTCCAGCACTTCTAATAACTTCTAAATTACTACTATCTTGTATTAATTCAAATATTGAAATTCCTTTTTGTTCAGCAAGCCTGTCAAGTTTATCAATTGCAGTATCTCCAATTCCTCTTTTAGGTTCATTTATTATTCTTTTCAAAGCAATATTATCACTTGTATTTTGCACAAGCTTTAAATAACTTGTTAAGTCCTTTATTTCTTTTCTTGAATAGAATTTTAATCCTCCTATTAATTTATATGGAGTTCCTGATTTCATAAAAACTTCTTCTAAAACACGAGCTTGTGCATTAGTTCTAAATAACACGGCAAAATCTGAATAAGACATTTTTTCGTCTTTACATATTTCATCTATTCTATCAACAATATATTCAACTTCTTCATACTCATTATTTAAAGTTTTGTATTCTATTTTCTTGCCTTCATCATTTTGAGTCCACAGTTTTTTATCTATCTTTGATTTATTATTTTTTATAACATGATTTGCAGCATTTAAAATATTTTGTGTACTTCTATAATTTTCTTCAAGTTTGACTATTTTAGCATTAGGAAATTCGCTTTCAAAATTAAGTATATTTGATATATCTGCTCCTCTAAATCCATAAATACTTTGTGATTCATCTCCAACTACACATATGTTACCGTGTACTGATGACAACATACTAATTAGCAAAAATTGTATTTTGTTTGTATCTTGATATTCATCAACAAGTATATATTTAAATTTAGATTGGTAACGTATGAGTATATCAGGAAACTTAACAAACATCTCAACTGTAAGCATTATCAAATCATCAAAATCTAGTGCATTATTTTGTTTTAAAGTCATTTGATATAATTCATAAATATCTGCAATTTTTTCTTTTCTAAAGTCTCCTATTACACTTTCTCTATATTTTTTGCAATCTTTCATTTCATTTTTAGCTTTACTTATTTCATATTTTACATATGAAGGAGAATACTGTTTTTCATCTAAGTTTAATTTTTTTACCACTTCTTTTATAACTTTATCTTTATCTAATTCATCAAATATATTAAAATCTTTGCCATAGCCTAATACTTCTATTTCCCTTTTTAATATTCTAACACATACTGAATGAAATGTTCCAAGCCAAACTTCGTTTGCTTCTTCTCCTATTATACTTGCTGCTCTTTCTTTCATTTCCTTTGCTGCTTTATTAGTAAATGTAATAGCAAGTATCTCCCAAGGTTTCACTATTTTCTTATTTAGTAAATATGCTATTTTATATGTTAATACCCTAGTTTTTCCAGAGCCAGCTCCAGCAAGAACTAGCAAAGGTCCACCTAAGTATTCTACTGCTTCTTTTTGTTTATCATTTAAGTTATCTAACATTTCTTCCATTTTTCATACCTCTATATAATAATTTTTTATTTTTTGGTTGCTACTTAATTATATCAAAATATTACATTGTTCGCAAGAAAATATGTATAAAATAAAAAAATGAGTTCAAACTTATGCTGAACCCATTTTTTTAAAATTACTTTATTATTTTATCCCTGTATGCAATCACCAAAAGGCCAATAGGTGGAAGCAAGCATAAAAGTATAGTCATTATAATAAGTGAAGCCTTATTATAATAGAAAAACTTTTTTGAGATTGAATACATAAGATAAATTGAGAAAATCTCCGCTACAAACGGTATAAAGAAAACAATGAAAAGCCACCGACTTAGGTTTAAAATGTCGAACAAAATAAATATCCTAAGTATAGGTATCCAACCAAGTTTGCCGTTTCTTCCCTCCCCTTCGAATATCTTCATTAGACTTACAGAAGATATTAGATAAATGCCTAGTAAAACAATTAATCTTACCATTTTTTAACCTCCTATTAAGTAGTTTAAATTTATTATTTTTCATTAATATTATAACAAAAATTCCAATGTTTGTCAACTTTTATGTAATTTTTAAATTAAAAAAGTGCTACATTTAGTAGCACTTTTTTAATTTACTTTTGTAATTGTACACTTATGTGAGTTTATAAAATTATTTGTTGAACCAAAACTTATATTAGTTTTTTCTCCAGGTGAAAGAACTGCCAATTCTTGTTCAACTCCAACCAATTCTTTACCATTTTCATCTGTCATACTAATACGTACTTTAAAACCACCTTGTTTTGTATTACCAATATTTGTTACATCTGCATACATATATGTAATTCCATTTTCTTTTTTTACTTGTATATTATCTATTTTTAAGTCATCAACTTGCTTAGCTTCAACAACTTCTTTATTGTTATTAACTTCTACATTACCTTCGATTTCTACTGTATTTTGTGACTTTTGCTCATCATTTGTAGCTACATCATTCTTAAACTTTTTGTTTACATTAGAAAATATAACTATAGCAACTATTATAACAACAATTGCAAGTATTATAACTAAAAATTGGTTCCTTTCTTTTTGTGTATACTCAATTTTTGATTTAGAATTGTTATTTTTTTTAGTTTCAGAACCTTTTGAAGTATCTCTTTTTACCTCTTTTTTTTCATCCATATAATCTATACCTCTTTTCTAAAAAACAAAATAATTAAATACTTATTTTGTTATATATTATTATTTAACTTAATAATATACCATTATTATACTAGATATGTAAAATAAAAGCAATATTTTTTTGATATTTTAGATTAATTACATTTTAAAAAAAGAAAAACCTGAAATTATAATAACCTCAGATTTTCCCATTATAATTATTAATCTTGACTTACTATATATCTGTATTCATAAAATCTTTTAATCTTTTACTTCTACTTGGATGTCTTAATTTTCTTAAAGCTTTAGCTTCTATTTGTCTTATTCTTTCACGAGTAACCATAAATTCACGTCCAACTTCCTCAAGTGTTCTCATTCTTCCATCTTGAAGTCCAAATCTTAGCTTTAATACTTTAGCTTCTCTTGGAGTAAGAGTTGTCATTACTTCTTCAATATGTTCTCTTAAAAGCACATCTGCTGCTTGTTCAGAAGGTGAAGGTGCATCATCATCTGGTATAAAGTTACCAAGATTACTTTCATCTTCTTCGCCCACTGGAGTTTCAAGTGATATTGGTTCTTGTGCAACTTTTAGCACTTCTCTTACCTTTTCTACTGGCATTTCAAGTTCAGCAGCGATTTCTTCAGGTGTAGGCTCTCTTCCAAGACTTTGAAGTAAATGTCTAGATGTTCTTATAAGCTTATTAATTGTTTCAACCATATGCACTGGTATTCTTATAGTTCTTGCCTGGTCTGCAATAGCTCTTGTTATTGCTTGTCTTATCCACCAAGTTGCATATGTACTAAATTTATAACCTTTTGTTTGATCAAACTTATCAACTGCTTTTATTAAACCTAGATTACCTTCTTGAATTAAATCTAAGAAATGCATACCTCTACCAATATATTTTTTTGCAATACTTACAACAAGTCTCAAGTTTGATTCAATAAGTTGCTTTTTTGCCTCAGTATCTCCATTAACCATTCTTTCTGCAAGTTGATTTTCTTGTTCATAAGTAAGCAATGGTATTTTTCCTATTTCTTTTAGAAACATTTTGACAGGATCATCTACATTAAGATTTTCTACAAAATCAAGATTATCCATATCGTTATCAAGTAATATATCTTTTTCAATTTCTGTTATATCTTCAAGATTTGGTTCAATATCAAGTTCTGACATATCAGAGCTTCCATCAGCAGGTATCTTTTCAATATCAATATCTGCGTCATCTAAATCTCCATCTTCAATCTCTTGGTCAAAACCAGATATAAGGTCAACATTTTCTTTTTTATTTTCTTCTTTTTCTGAGTCAAGTATTATATTTAAATTCATTTTTGAAAGCTCATTATATATTTTAGAAGTTTGCTCAGGAGTAAAATTCTCACTTTCAGCAAAAGTAGCCATTTCATTATATGTAATACTTTCTTTAGTTAAAGCTTTTTTTACAAATTCTTTTACTTTTTCTTTTTGTTCTTCAGTAAAGATTTCGCTCTCTTTATTTTCTTTAGACTCACTAGTTTCTTTCTTTTCTTTTTCCACTTTTTTTGAAGTTTTCGGACTCTTTGAAGTAGTTTTAGTAACCTTCTTTTCTTCTTTTACTTCTTCAATAACTTTTTCTGCTTTACTCTTTTTTGTAACTTTTTTTTCTTTAGTTTCTTCTGTTTTTGTGTTTTTTGATTTCTTTTCCATTTAAAATCTCCTTTTTCTTAAAATACTACTTTTTTAATTTTGATATTTCTAAAATTATTTGGTTTAATTCAAGTTGCAATACTTCCTGTTCGTCTTTTGAAATATCTTCATCAAGTCTTTTAAAAATCTCATCACGTCTTAAATATAGCTTTTCCTTAAGTTTGTTATTTAATACATCACTTAACAATTTATTTTTATCTACACTTGAAATATCTAAATACATTATATCTGTTAGTTCATTCATAATTTCTTCATTTTTTACTTTTGATAATATATCAATTTTATTGATATCATAATTATCCTTTAATTCTAAAATAAATGAATAAACAGATTTTACCTTTTCATCTATAATATCATCAAGTGAGATTTTTTCAAGAATTTCATTTTGAATTTTTTTATCTTTACTTAATAAAAGTGCTATAATATATTCTTCTTGCCTTTTCCTTATATTAGTTACAAGTTTCATTTTCCTATTAATACTTTGAACATCAATTACTACCTTGTCGCCTTCTACTTTTTTTATTCGTTTTTCGACCTCATTAAGTATAGGAGTAGTAGCCATATTATATTCTTTTGCAATTTTATCTATATATACATCACGTTCAATTGTATTGTCAATTTTAGCAAGTATACTTGCAACCTCAGTTAAAAACATAATTTTAGAATCTATGTCATTGCTATTTATATCTTTTTTTAATTTTGAAATCTTAAACTCAACAAGCGAAATACTATTATCTACACAATTTTTAAAACGTTCTTTTCCATATTTATTTATATATTCATCAGGGTCTTTTACATCATCCTTGTCAAGTCGTAATACTTTTACTTTAAGACCTTTTGAAACTAAAATATCAAGTCCTCTTAAAGTGGCTTCTTGTCCTGCACCATCTTGATCATATGCAATTATTACATTATCTGTATACTTTTTTATAAGGCGAGCTTGATTTTCAGTTAAAGCTGTACCCAAAGATGCAACTGCATTTGAAAAACCAGACTTTTGTAGTGCTATAGCATCCATATATCCTTCAACTATTATAATATTATCTAGTCTTTCTCTTTTAGCAAAGTTTAAGCAATAAAGATTTTTTCCTTTAAAATATATATCATTTTCTGGAGAATTTACATACTTTGGAAGACTTGTATCAAGTACCCTACCACCAAATGCTATTATTCTATCTCTAACATCAAATATTGGAAACATTAATCTTCCAAAAAATCTATCATATATTCTACCTTTTTCATTTTTTAAAATAATACCCGTTTTTAATATTTCATCTTCTTTAAAACCAAGTTTTATTAAATGATCGTATAACGGAATTCTTCCTGTTGCATAACCTATACCAAATTTTTTAATTGTGTTTAAATCAAATTTTCTTTTTTCAATATATTCTCTAACTCTGCTAGATTTTGTTTTTAGTTCTTCCATCAAATTATTATGATAGTAAATTCCAACTTCTTTATTTATCTTGAATAACGTATCTTTTAAATTTTTTCTTTCTTCTTGAGACTTATTTGAAAAAGATGATTTTACTTCATATCTTTGAAGATCAATATGAGCTCTTTCTGCTAAGAATTCTACACTATCCCAAAAATCTAAATTTTCAAGTTTCATTATAAACGAGATAACGTTTCCTCCTTCTGAACAACCAAAACATTTATATATCTGCTTGTCCATTGACACAGAAAAAGAAGGTGTTTTTTCTCTATGAAAAGGGCAAAGTCCTACAAAATTTCTTCCACTTTTCTTTAATGGTACATATTCAGATATTACATCTACTATATCATTTTGTGATATAACTTCTTCAATTAAATCTTCTGAATAATATGCCACAATATTTCACCTTCCTTTTATTAAGCTACTAACATTTTTATTCTTTCTTCTCTATTTAGGTAAATATTTGAAGTATTTACTATAGCAATAAGTATTAACAGTATAGTAATTACAGGCTGAAAATAGTATATATTCATATTAAATATTACAATAGAAGCATACAAGCAAAGTAGTATAGTTTTCATAAGAGTTGACTTAGTATCATATCTTCTATGCAAACATATTGCAAGCATTTCCATAAATATTATATATATAAATAGTAACATATAAAACATAGGTGCACAACTTACAAATATTTTAGTTATACTAATTGCCGAATCTTTTATATCACTAAAGCCTAAATTATTTAAATCATTTATAGTATTACTTCTACCTATTTGAGACTTAATAATATTTAATACATTTTGACTCACTACTTTAGGAATTACGAAATTAGATAGCAAACTTATTGCAACAAGTAAAACTACAGTAATAAAAATTGCAATAATTAACTTATTTATATTTATTCTTTCAATTTTATATAAACTTTCTCTTTTTGCTTGTGTTAATGAAGCCATAAATTTCTTAGGAAAATTTATGTGTGTTTTATCTAAATTATATGTTATAAATAATGTTACAAATAAAACACATAACCAAACAAGTATACTAACTCCAAAAATTGTAGATATCCCCATTAAAACTCCAAGAATTGAAGCTTCAATTATATACTTTTTAGTTTTTACTCCTTTTTGTTTTAATTCATCTATTAAAACCTGAAATGAAAGTATTGCTCCAAAAAACACTGTAGCAAATATATTAGATAATATGTATGAATTTACATTTTGGCTAATTGTTGGTATTAAAGCATACGCGAACATAGCAAGTACAGATAATATATCACTTTTTGATACGTTAAATATTATTTTTTTTATAATAAAACATATTGCAAGTGTTAATACTAGATTAAGTAACATTTTATTATCTGAAAAACTTGTTAAAAGTCTCCTAGAAGACAGTATATAGGCACCAATAAGCACAAACACAATGTATATGTATCTATATACAAAAGATAGACTTCTCTTTATATGAAGCTTGTACAATTTATCTTTTATATATACATATATAGCTACAAGTGCCATTACACACATTCCGTATCCAATTTTTATAAAGACAGATGAGGACACTCTTTCGCCTTTATATAAATAAGATACATCATAAAATCCCAAAAATATAATAAATGCTATAAAAATTACAACAATTAAACTTCGTGATATTTTACTTATATTCATACTTTACCTACTTCATTTTTTACTACTATTTATTACTATATAATTCATTTACTTCTGCTAATGCATCATGTGTACCAATATCAAAACAAGGCCCTTCAAAAGCATAAGCATATGTTGATGTCTTTTTGTACATATATGCAACTAAATTTCCTGGTGCATCACAAGAATTGCCTTCTTCTAAATATTTCTTAATTTCTGGTAATACTTCTCTTGGATAAATATATTCAGCATAAACTGCAAATTTACTTTGTGGTTCAGCTGGCTTTTCAACAAAATCAATGATTTTCATTTCATCATCAAGTTTTGCCACACCAACTCTTTTTAATAAATTAATATCTTCTTCTTCTCTTACGCAAACACATGGAGCATTTTTTGTTTTATAAAAATTATAAAAGTCAACTAACTTAAAATCAAATAAATTATCTGTTGCAAGTACTAAAATGTCATCATCTACCTTTGCACTTTCTAGAACAAATTCGATATCTCCGATTGCTCCTAACCTATCATCATTATTAGTTGTACCGTCATTAAATACTTTTATTGTTTTTTCGTTATTTTTCTTACTTGCCCAATCCTCAAAATGTGGAGTATATTTAGCATTTGTTACTAGATATATTTCATCTATTTCATCTATTTCATTTACTTTATCAAGAGTATAATCAAGTATAGCTCTTCCTCCTACTTCAAGTAAAGCTTTTGGGAAATTCTCAGTAAGTGGGAATAACCTTGTTGCATATCCTGCACATAATAAAATACATTTCATATTTTTCTCTCCTTCTATTTAGTTTTACAATTATTTTCATATTTATTTGAATACTTAAATTATATAATAAATAAATACGTAGTTATTATATCACAAATATCTAATAAATACAATACCTTAAAACAAGTTGATTTTACAACAAAAGCCTGTTACATTTTATATAGTAACAGGCAAGTAATATTTATTATTAAATGGTTATTAAATTGTTTCTAAATCATTTAATTTTTCTTCAAATTCAGAAATTCTTTTCTCAGTTTCATATTGTTCTATTCTATTTAATGCATACAAATATTTTCTTTCTTGAGAAAGTAATGCTTGATACTCTTCGTTCCAATCTTCATGATTTCTAAGGTCTGCATGAACATCATTTAATTTTTCTTCAAGAACAAGTTTTACAGGTTCCATTACATCAGCTTGTTTCTCAAGCTTAATTCCATTATCTACCATATATGTTATTACTTCTGCAAATAATCTTTCACCTTGAGTATTTACACCTTGCTCTGCATTATCATGTAATACATCTACTATTTGATTAACTTTTTCCATACCAAGTTTTTCAAATAAAGTATCTACTCTTGAATCAATAAATTGTCCGTTCTCTCCAAAAACTTCTTGTCCTTTAATAAACAAATCAACATTATTTTGAACAATTCTTGCTTGTTCAATAGGAAGTTCTTCAGTAGCAAACTTTAAAGCATGTCTATCATAATATTTTCTAAACGCACTGTTGCACATTTCTTGTTCTTCAGTATATGGTTTAAAAAATTGGGCATACTCTCTTAAAACTTCATGTTGAGTTTTATCTCCACTAACATTTTGTCTCAATTCTTCAATATTTTCGCCAAAATATGCAGTTACTTTATGGTCAATTGCGTCTGGTTCATATTTAAATACTGGTTGCTCTTGAGCAAAAGTATCAGCTTGTTGTTGCACTGTAAAATCTTGTGCAATACCTTGCTCTTCTTGCTCATCTTCTGAGCCATTAAGCATTAAATAATCCTTCTTGAAACCAAAAATCTTCAAAAAGCCATTCTTTATTGAACTCATATCCTCCACAAATAATTTCCATTCATTTTTCCAAAATTCAAACATAATCACACCTCTTTTGTTAAAATAATACGATATTATTTTGTACCTTAATTATACAAAATGTTAAAATTAAAAGCAATAACAATAGTATTATATTTACATTACAAATATATTACATTTGCAATGTTTTTTACTTTTAAAGCGACAATTTACATATGTTATTGTATTTCACATTACATAACTTTTAATATCTTTTTTTAAATTTTTTTGTAATTTTTTGCATTTTTTTATTTTATATATATTTTTAACTAATATCACTTAAATTTCTACACAACGAAAATAAAGATAGTTAATCTTCTAATTTTTTTTAAAAAAAGAGCAGACTATTATAAAATACCTGCTCTATAATACCGTTATATCATTAATACCTAACTACATTTCTATTACTTAAAAGTAACAGGTTGAGTTAGAAAATCTTTAGCATTGTTTAAATCTTGTTTAAATAGATTCCACTCTCTTTTCCAAAAGCCAATGTTATCATCAACTGTTTCAGCTTTTTCAGCAACTTCCTCAACTGTTGGTTTTAACATTTGTAATTCTTCTTTTGGTTGCCATGGTACAGTTATCTCTATTGGTTGTAGGCAAAATTCTCCAAGATCTTGCATATCCTTTAAGAATAAATCCCACTCATTTCTCCAAAAGCCTTTATTTTCCATATTCTCCCACCTCTTTTATTATCATTTGATTTTTTACAATATAATATTACCTTTTTTTATAAGAAAAATCAACTACATTTATATAACATTTGCGTTACATTTTCGTTACATAAAATTAATTTAGGCTTATTTGCAACACTTAACTATATTTTAACTATTTTTTTCAATAAATTCAATTAATTCTTCTTTTGGCATATATCCTATTTTTTTATCAACAAGTCTTCCATTTTTGTATATACAAATTGTTGGAATAGTATCTATATTTAATTTACTTGCTATTTCTTTGTTTTCATCAACATCAACTTTTAAAATATTACATTCTATTCTACTATTTGCTATTTCCTCAAGTATTGGTGCAAGCTTCATACAAGGTCCACACCAAGTTGCATAAAAATCTACAACACAAATTTCTTTACTATTTATAACTTCATTTTCAAATTCTTCATCTGTAATATGCTTTAGCATCATATTCTCCTTTCAGATTTATTTTTTCTCACCATATTCTATTAATTCCCTATATGGGAAAGTTGCAAGTGCACCATATTCCCATATGTATATATTATTATATCCTAGGCTATTTAATATACATATTGCATTTTTACTTCTTGAACCACTAGCACAATATACCATTAAATTTTTTTCTTTTGATATTTCATCAGTTCTTGTCTTAATTTCATCTACAGGAATATTTATAGCATTTTTTATATGCATAAATTCATATTCACTTTGAGTCCTAACATCAATTAGCAAAACATTTTCAGTTTCTATCATATTCTTAGCTTGTTCAAACGGAACTAAATTATATATACATCTGCTTGAGCTTCTTGATTTTGTCAAGTTAGAAGTATTTCTTGTACCATTTTGATTTCCAAATAACATTCTTCTTAAATTTTCAAACATAGGTTATACCTTCTTTCTTTATAGTATAACCTATGCTTTTATTATATATATTATGAATATTTATGCATTTTCTTTTACAAAAATCTTTGCTAGTATTAATTTTATTATTTCGAAAACTATAATTGTACTAATGCTTACAATTCCAATTGTGCTTAATACAGATAGCGGCATCATAGGTATTGATAAAAGACTTGCAAGAGAAGGTGTAAATACAATTATACCTTGTATTAATAGTGTAGCTAAAATACATATTACCATTGGTTTATTCGAAAATAATCCTATTTTAACTACTGAACGTTTATCTGATCTACATATATATGCAAATAGCATTTCTATTGTTGAAAGTGTTATAAATACAGAGCCCATAGCAACATTATGTCCATATGACATATTTACAAAATAGTATAATAAGAATATAACAACTGTTTTTATTAATCCAGGTATTAATATTCTTGAAACTAGAAATGGTGTAAATAAACTTTCTTTTGCACTTCTAGGTTTTTGCCTCATTATATTTTTTTCTTCTTTTTCAAATCCAAGTGCTATTGCAGGTATTGTATCAGTAACTAAATTAATCCATAATATTTGTATTGGTAGTAGTATTGTAAAATTAAATAAAGTTGAGAAAAATACAATTAATATCTCTGCTAAATTTGAAGCAAGTAAATATGCTATTACATTTTGAATATTATTATATATTCTTCTTCCTTCTTTTATTGCTACTACAATAGTTGCAAAATTATCATCTGCAAGTACCATACTAGATACACTTTTTGAAACCTCGGTACCAGTTATGCCCATACCAATACCAATATCTGCACCTTTTAGTGCAGGTGCATCATTTACACCGTCTCCTGTCATTGCAACAGTTTTTCCATTTTTCTTCCAAGCTTTTACAATTCTAATTTTGTTTTCAGGTGATACTCTTGCATAAACTCTAATATTAGTGACTCTTTTATACAGTTCTTCGTCAGACATATTATCAACATCACTACCAGTTACAGCTTCTTCATTGTCTTTTAAAATTCCAAGTTCTTTAGCTATTGCTTTAGCCGTATCAATATTGTCTCCTGTAATCATAACTGGAATCATACCAGCATTAAAACATCTTTCAACTGCTTTTTTAGCCTCTTTTCTTGGAGGATCAATCATACCAACAAGACCAACAAAAATCATATCTTTTTCAAACAAATCTATTTCTTTATTTTTACTTTGAATATTATATGCTAGTGCAAGCACTCTAAGTGCTGATTTTGCCATATCTAAATTGTTTTCTAATATTTTTTCTTTATCTTTTTCAGTAATATCTTCTATTTTTCCATCTTTTAATATCCTATTACAATTTGCAAGTATTGATTCAACTGCTCCTTTAGTTGAAAGCATATACTCATCATCAAATTCATTTACAGTTGTCATCATTTTCCTTGTAGAATCAAAAGGTAGTTCTTCAACTCTACAATGTATGCTATCAAAGCTTTCTTTATCATATCCAACTTTCTGGCAAAAATCTATTAATGCAGTTTCAGTTGGATCACCAACAGAGACTATTGCTCCGCCATCTTCTGCAAATTTGGTATCGTTACAACAAATCATAATGCTAGCAAGTTTTGAAAATATTTCATCATTTATATCGTTGTTATTTTCTACTTCTTCTTTTGATTTTATATCTGTTACATCTACAAGTTTATCATCTAAATATATTTTTCTTAGAGTCATTTTATTTTGTGTAAGAGTTCCTGTTTTATCAGAACAAATAACCTCAGTTGCACCTAATGCTTCTACGGATGAAAGTTTTCTTACTATAGCTTTCTCCTTTGCCATTTTTTGAACCCCAATTGCAAGTGTGATTGTTATAACTGCTGAAAGTCCTTCAGGTATTGCAGCAACTGCTAAAGATATTGCAAGCATAAATACATCTAATACATTATTTCCTTGCATATATCCAACTATAAACATAACTATTGTAATTATTACTACAATTATACTTAAAACTTTACTTAACTCATTTATTTTCTTTTGAAGTGGTGTAATTTCTACTTTTTGAGTTGATAGTGCCTCTGCAATTTTACCAAGTTCTGTATCCATTGCTGTAGCAACAACTACAGCTTCGCCTCTTCCATATACTACATTACTTCCTGAATATAGCATATTAGTTCTATCAGCTAGTACTACTTCCTCGTTTTTTATTGCTTCTTCTTGTTTATCAACAGGTACAGACTCTCCTGTTAAAGCTGATTCTTCAACTCTTAAGCTATGATTTTCGATAATTCTCATATCTGCTGGCACATAATCTCCAGCTTCAATTAATACTATATCTCCAACAACTAATTCCTCAGTTTTTACACTTAATACACTTCCATTTCTTTTTACTTTTATATATGGAAGTGACATTTGCTTTAATGCTTCAATCGCTTTTTCTGCTTTGTTTTCTTGTATTACTCCAAGTATCGCATTTAAAAGCACCACAACAAATATTATTATTGTATCAGTAAAAGGCTCATTAGTTCTAATTGATACTATTGCAGAAAGTATAGCAGAAATTATTAGGATTATAAGCATTACATTCTTAAATTGGTCTATAAACTTAAGAAATAAGCCTCTTTTCTTTACTTCTTTAAGTTTATTAAGTCCATTTCTAGAAAGCCTATTTGCTGCTTCTTCATCACTTAGTCCTTCTTTTGTTGTATTTAATTTTTTCAAAGTTTCTTCTGAAGTTATATTAAAAAATTTTTCCATAAGATTTCTCTCCCTAAGACTATACAAAATATATGGTCTTATTTATTTTTTTCTTTTGAAAATATTGCAGTAACTGTAAAGCCTGTTGCAATTATATATAATGCAAGTAAAATATAGCCACCTACTAATGGTATTTTTACTAGTACATTAAGTAACAAGAACATACAGAAAGTTCCTAATATATCAGTACCTGTTCCGCCTTCTTTTAAATATTTACTTTTAATATATGTATACATTATACTACCAGTTATAAATGTCATTAAGATGTATATTATAACAAGAACAACAATGTAAACAAGTAATATTGGAACAGCAATCATCCAAAGTCCAAATGCACTTAACATTAATAGCAAAAATGCAACTGGAATACTTGCAAGTAACATTATTGAACCACTTAATATTACCATTATAGGGTTTGATTTAATTTTATTTAATGCTTTTTCAAATGCCTGTTTTTTAGATACTCTATTAATTAAAAGATATAACAAAGCAAATATTAAGCTTGTAAATATCATATCCAATACTCTAGCAAAAGAAAATTGATTTACTTCTGTTACTTCTAATACATTTAAAATAGCATTAGGATACTTATCTTTTATATTTAAACTTTCGTTATATGTATTAACGTATATATTTTTTCCTACATTTTCATTTGAAGAGAAAGTTATATCATTATATGTTCCTCTTAGATCGTTATTTATTTTTCCTGTTATATTGGCACTTTCAATTGAACCAATTACACTACCTTCAACAATTCCTTTTAATTCTAAATTAGTACAAATACATAACAAATCTTCAGATAATTTTGCATTTTCGGTAATTGTAATTGTTCCTGTTGAAACTACAAAAGTATTTCTTTCTATATTAGAGTCTATTATAACATTACCATTAGAGAAAATAATACCACTTTCCATTGGTGCATTTACTCTAACAGTATCTGATGAAAACAAAATTTGTGTTCCTCTTGTTTTTGCATTAACCTCTATTCCTTGAGATGAAAAATTAAAGCCCATTTTAGATATTTCTTTATCTATTATTATTCTACCAGTCGCAAGACGGATAAATGGTAAATATGAACTTAATTTATTTTCACTATATTTATATACACCATCTACTATAGATGTATCAAATGCTCCTTTTATTTGTTCATCTTCATTATTTTCTACTTCTGTAACCTTTGTACCTTGTTGTTCGTTTATAAGCATAATATCACTATTTGATTCATTTGTTGTTAATTCTTGGGAATTTACTTTATCTTCAGTATTAATAACTTCGCTATTTGCTTTAACATAGCTAAATACAAAACATATGGCTAAAAATAAAGCAAATACTGTTAATATGTGTTTATTATTTTTTAACATAGTTCATTCCTCCATTTTTATACCTTAATTCTATAATAAACTATGTAAAAAATCAATATGTTTACAAAATAATACAAAAACTTGCTTAAAAAATGAGTGTATAATATTTTATACACTCAAAATAACTTAAACTGCTTTATTTATACCATTTGCAATAATACTTGACATACTAGCTATTAACTCGTCTACTTCTTTTGGAGTTACTATATAATTGTCTGTATTTAATATATTTGCAATCATATCATATCTTGTATCTCTTTCTAAAAATTCAAATATACTGTCTATTTTTTTCTTTTCTATTATTTTATTCGAAAAGTCAGTTAATTCTTCTCTTGCACTATCAAGCATTTTATCTATTGCTTCATTTGTAATGGTAGCCATATCTACGACACAAGGCACACCAATTGCTATAACTGGCACTTTCATATTGTTTTTATTTATTCCTTCTCTTTTGTTTCTTACTCCTGAACCTGGTGTTATTCCTGTATTACTAAGCTGGATTGTACTTCCTATTCTATGGATGCTACTTGAAGCTAGACTATCAATTACTATTAGTATGTCTGGTTTTACATTTTTTACAATAGAGGAAATTATTTCTGAAGTTTCTATTCCAGTAGTTCCAAGAACACCTGGAGCAATTGCACTTACTTCTCTTGTATTTGACTTGGCAAATTCTTTGGCAAAATTTAAGATGTGCCTGGTAACGTCTATGTTTTTTATTACTTTAGGACCTAAAGCATCAGGAGTTACATCTTCATTTCCAAGTCCTACTACAAGTACAGATTTACTAAAGTCACTGTCGATTAATTCTTTTATTTGTTCTGCTAAAATTTGCGATATTTTTTCTTCATCTTCTTCATTAGCAACATTTATGTCTGGAATTTCAACAGTAATATATTTCCCAATTTCCTTTTGAACTGCTTTAGCCCCATTATCATTTAATACATCAACTACTGTGGTTACAATACCATTTTGATTAGAACTTTCTACTTTTATTCCATCTATTTCTGATAGATTATGCACTCTTTTATATGTATCAACTCTTTCATCTGCCATATCAGTTCTAAAGTTCAAATATTTTTTGTTCATAAAAAACACCTCTTTTTTCCATATTTTTAGTATGGGTAAAAAAAGGCATTTTATTACAGGAAAATATTTTTTTGAAGGTAACTCATGTAACAATTTATATGAAGGTCTAGTTTTGAGTTAAAAATGCTAGATTAGTAATTTTGTAAATTCAAAATTAAAAAAATTATCATATAATTGAATTATTATATTTATTAACCCCCATCATTTTAAATATTATTGATTTTATTTTAGAAATATGCTATTATCATAAAGGAGGAAAATTAAAAATGTCAGGTAACCTAATAATGCCCAAACAAACTGGGCAAAAAGATGCCTTTTATGCATCATTACAATTATATTATGAATCATATAAACGCGGTGAAGAATGGTATAGTAATACGAACTTTAAAACAAAAATTCAAGAATTATTACCATATTTAAGTAGAGGTGCACAGGATGGTCCATACTTAGTAAAGCAATCTGAATTAACACGATATTTTGGATTAGTATATTATGACTATTCTACCAGTACTGGCAGAGCAAAAATCACTGATACTGGAATTAGATTTTATAATGCTTATTTACAAAATGATACTAAAACTCAAATTGATATTATTATGCATTCAATTTTTAATAATTCGTTTGGTAGAAATAATACCGCTATAAAATCAAGTGATTCTAACGTAGATGCTCCTAAATTATTTTTAAAATCCATGTATGACTTAAATTCTATAAGTAGAAAAGGACTAGCATATTTACTATATGTAACTCATGATTTACAAATAGATTATAATGATGCTATTTCAGAATTAAATAAAACAAATGATTTTGATAGAGAAATTCCAATCGAAGTCGCTAATAAATATGGAGATGTAAAGTTCACTGTACTTTTAAGTAGTTTAGGAATTGTTGATGAAGTTGACAGGAAATATAAAATTTCAGAATATGTTTTATCTAATTATTCTGAAAAAATAAAAAAGTTATTTATTTATAACAGAAAACCTGACTTAATATTAACATTAAATGAAGATGAAACAAAAAATGAAATTGATACTGACGGAGATATAATACAAGATAAAGTTATAACAGCCTTTACTTATGATATAAATAGTTCAAAATTTTATAAACAAAATAACAGAATGCCTGAATCTTTCAAAAGAGGAAACACAATACGATATAAAACAAATGCTCGTATTGCAAAAACAGCTTTACATATAGCAAATTATACTTGTGAAATAAATCCTGAACATACTACTTTTATTTCGAAATTAGGAAAACCATATATGGAAGCACATCATTTAATACCTATGGCATATCAAAAAGATTTTTCTATTAATATAGATAGAATTGAAAATATTGTATCTATTTGCCCTATATGTCATTCTGCAATTCATTTGGGAAATGTAAGTACTAGATTAGAATTGCTCAAAAAATTATTTGATGAAAGAGAAGAAAAATTAAAAAAAGCAGGCTTAAATATTAGTTTTGGAGAATTATTTGCAAAATATTATCAATAAATATCCACCGGCATAGCCGGTGGTTTTTCTTGGAGCCCTATAAGGGACTAACGCGAGCAACCTCTCAAGAGG
>CANQLD010000019.1 GCA_947624625.1 uncultured Clostridia bacterium
ATATTATTTTATGACTAAAATTAATTTATTCATTTTTATTTTATGAAATATATTTTTAGACTTTCTCATTCTTTTTTTAACTTTTTCAGCCTTTATAGTGAAACTGCTTACAGATTGCTTGACAAAATTTCTTATAACTCAGTGTTCTTAATAATTGTAGCTATTTTTTTATGTAGTCTTTTAAATTTTCTAAAAACTGGTAAAAAATTTCTAAAAAAATCGGTTCTATAATAAATGTTGGGGTGTGAAAAATAAATAAACTTAAAAAAATATCAAAGTATTGAAAAAGAATCTTTTGAAATGGAACTATAAAAATATACTATTACATCTAACTTTATACTATATATACTAAAAAAACTAATAAAATAAAGTGATGAAGTAGGAAAATATTAATAATATATTCATCACTTTATTTTTTCTAGTTTATTACTAATTTTTATTAATTAACTTTTGGTATATCTTTAAAGAAATTTATATACTCATCGTAAAACCTTTGTTTTGTATAATCTGAACTTACAGGTGAGTTATCTGTATATATAATTGCATTACCTTTTAACTTAACATCATTATCTTTATATTTTTCTTTATAATTGAATATATAATTTAATATAGCACTAAATTTATTTTCAAAATAGTCTGTTACAATAGATCCTTCTAAAAGAACATCATTAGAAAATTGATTAAGAATGACTCTTCTAAAAGGATCCTCTAAATACTGAGTAAGAATAATATCATCACCATCTTCTTTGATACTATATGCTTTAATAGGTTGACTAGAATAACTATAATCTACTCCATCTAATCTCTTTTCTCTTGGAATATATAAATCTAAAAAAATAATTCCTATTATTACTATAATTCCTATTGCTACAATAATAAGTATGCTTTTCTTATTCATATATAAAACACCTCTATCCTATATAGAAAATTTTAACATATAAGAAAATTATGGTCAATTAATATTTTAAATCTTATTAATAAAAAGTAATAATCAACTTTCCATACAAAAACCAAATTTTACTTTACTATCATTATTTATTTTTAATTTTTTTATAACATTTTCAATATCACATTTTTTTATCAAGTCAATATTTTTATCTTTACTTGTAGCTACTCTATATGATTGTTCAATTTTAACTTTTTCATATAAATTTCTTACATATCGTGCATTTGAAAAATTTTCATTATTTTTTGCAATATTAAAATGATTTATTAATAGAGTTTTTATATTATTAGATATTTTATATTTTTCTTTATGGCAAAGATTTTTAAAAATAATATATAATTCTTCTGCTGAATAGTCTGGAAAATCTATTGTAAACTGAATTCTACTTTCAAAACCTGGATTTACTTGTAGCATATGTTGCATTTCTCTTGTATATCCAGCAAGTATTACACAAAGATTATCTCTATTATCTTCCATACCTTTTAAAAGAGTAGCTATACATTCTGTACCATAATCTCTACCAGCTTCATCTTGAATATATGAAGCAATAGAATATGCCTCATCTATAAAAAGGATTCCTCCTAAAGATTTATCAATCATTTTTTGTGTCATTGGTGCAGTATGTCCAACATATTTTCCTATTAAATCACATCTTTGAGCTTCTACGAAAACTTTTTTATCTGATAAGATTTTTTCTTCTGCAAATATTTTTCCTATAATTCTTGCTACTGTAGTTTTTCCTGTTCCAGGATTTCCATTAAAACACATATGTAGCATAGGCATATTATTTCGCATTTTACTATTTTTTATAAAACATATAATTTTTTTTATTTGTTCTTTTACTTTATCTAATCCAATAAGATCCTCTAATTCTTGTAACCCAGTTTTGGTTGTTTCATTTTCTTTTATTTTTTCTAATTTTTTATCTTGATTTAAAAAATTAGAAATATTATTTTCATTTTTTATTTTACTATTAACTAATATATTTAATAATTTGTTTTTTATCATATAATATGGATTATTAGATAACTCATTTATAACTTTATCATTATATGTTAAATTATTAGAATTCATAAATTTTTTTATATATAGTTTTTTTTCTTCATTAGAAAGTTTTTCTATTTTCATTGACCAAGAGAAATATTCTGTTAATACTGCATTTACTTCACCTTCAAAAAATTCATTTTCTAATATTATAAAAGACTTCGTTGGTACTTGTTTAATCATAACTTTTATTTCTTCTTTTATTTTTTTAGGATTTTTTCTTAATGCATCTAAATCAATAACTATAAGATCTTCTTTTATATCTTTGTAATTATTACTATCTTTACTTTTTGTATTATGTCTTAATTCATCAGGATCAAAATATAAAATATTAGGTTCTTTTATTATACCATTTTTATAATATATTTCTGCAATAACAGATATTAAATCTTCATAAAATGTATAATTTGATTCGTTTCTAATAACAATATTATAGTTTTCAAATTCAATATTACAGTCATATTGTTTAACTACTTTATGATATTTTATAATATCTCTTAAAACTTCTTTATTTTTACTTAGTCCAATTATATCATCTAATTTATTTAAAATTTTTTCATTTTCTACATCTAATAATTCTTCATCTAATTTCATAATAAAAAACTCCTTTCTTAATACATAACTTATTATATAATATTAATAGGAGATAGGAAAGATAGATGGTCACATATTGTATTACTAAAATTTGCTATTTATAGTAAAAAAAATATTATATATTTACCTTTTTCTTTTTCTTATGATTTCTTTTTTGATTTAATTGTTGAAATATCTTTATCACTAAAACCTAATAGTTTTAAAGCATCATCTTCATAATAATAAAATTTAGATCCTAAATCCATTTTAAAATATTCATAAGTGTTTATAAATAATTCAAGGTTTTTAATTTTACCTTTTATGTAATTACTAACTAATTTTAAGATACGATTATTTCCTTCTAATGTTCCATCATAATATTCAAAACAATCATAATCCCATAGAGTTCCATAAGTTAGTTCTGCATCATTTTCAGGTAAATAATAACACATTCCTGTCATAGATATTTCTCCTAAATTTCTTATATTAGAATTTTGTATAGCTTTTTTGTCCCAAATAGTTAAATCATCTAGTACAAATATTGGATTTTCAAAGTATTTTAACATCATCTCATTTATTAAAATATCCCCTTTTTTAAACGGAACTGGTAAATTAATAAATAAATCTCTAATATCACATAAATCATTATTATTTTTATTAATTTCTATTAGTTTTATTTGTTGATTTATAACTACATAATCTGCGGATATTTCTTCATCAGTATATAGACATCTTTTTGTAATAGTAAAAAAGTCTATTTCATTATCTTCTTTTATTAAACATTCTATTTTTGCATAAACATCTTTATATGTATTATTTGAATATTCTATTACTTTATTTAAAAAACTATAATGTTTACTATATGTTTCTAATATATATACACATTTTTCTTCAAATTTTACTAAATTATCATATATACATCTTATTCTATCTATTTCATTTTGAATCATTACTTTTACACTGTCATAATGCTTACAATTTATTCCTTCTATAACTTCCATATCTTGATAATTATCTATTAAATCTTGATATTTTGCTATTTTTTCTTTTATATCCATTTTATTATTTCTATATACTAAAATAGCAAGTTCTTCTGTATTAAATTTATGACCTATATTTCTACAATGGTCACCAATTGCTTTAGAATTTATTAAATCATAATCGTCTAATTTTCTAATTTTATCTTTTTTTATTCCTCTTTTAAACATTTCAAGTAATACTTCAAAATCATTTATTATTACATCAAGTTTGTATTTTTCTTTTTGGTTATCTAGTCTTTCATTATATAATCTTTTTAATTTATTTTTTACATCATTTATTGTGTAATAGTTATCAATTTCGATATTTTTATATGTTTCAAAGTATGCTGTATAAAAAGCCTTTGGGTAATGCACTTTATACCAAGCAATTCTAAAAGCATTTTCTACTTCTTCTATAGCATGAGCTTTTGGAAATAAATATATAATTTTCTCACATGAGTTGATATAGTATTTTGGAATATGGTGGTTATTTAATATTTCTTTATATTCTTTCCATTTTATTTCGCACTCCTTTTTTAGATTACTAAAATCAAATAAATCGTTTGCTTTATGTGCTTTTCCATCTTTTATAAAGTCAGTAATAGCATAAGCAATTTCTTTATCAATATCTTTTTTTATTAAATAATTCATGACATCTTCTCTATTAGAAACAAGCTTTTCTAAGGACATATCTAAATCTTTAATTAAGTTTTCTGCATTTTGAGTCCATGTTCTACTTCCGTGACTTAGGGCAGATAAATACACTAAATCATTAAAGTTTTTAATTTTTACCTGTTTTAGCATATTAATAATAAAATCTTTTTGAAAGCCGAACACTCCTTTTGTATCTGCATTTGCAAATAAAGTTAAAGTATCACTATCATTTAAGTCAATACCTTGAGGAGTTATTTTAGTAGCTTTTTGTAATTTATTTAAAAATGTAGGTACATCAGCTTTTTTAATTTTTATTTCTTCTTTTACATCTTTTATATCTTCAAGTATTTTATCTATTATCTCCTCAGAAATATGTAATACTATCTCAGGTTGCTTATTATAACTTTTAGGCATAAATAATTCAAAAGGTAGGTTATAGTTTATAGGGTTAAAATCTGTAATTCCTAGTAAATAAGCAACAAAAGAGTTTCCTATACTTCCTCTTGTATATGTTAAATACCCCATTTCTTTTGATTTTTTTACTATATATGATGCTATTAAAAATTTTAATTCAAAATTATTCTGTATTATTAAATTAAGTTCGTATTTTAATCTTTTTTCTATATTTTCAGGTAAATCTTTACCATAAATTTCTTTTACTTTATTATAACATTTTTCTTTTATATTCTTTAAAATAGTATTTTTATTTGGTATTTTATTTGATATTATTTCTTGTTCTTTCATTTTAATTATCTCCTTTTATATAATCTATTGTTTATGATAACTTTTTTATATCTTTATCAGAGAAACCTGCTTTTTTTAGTGTTTCATATTCATAAAAATCTGGAAATTTTTTTTCATATTCAGATTTGAAAAAATCATAAGAATTTATAAGTAGTTCAATATCAATTTCATCTTTTAAATAACTACTAATTGCTTTTAAAATTCTGTTATTGTCTATAAATTCTCCTTCATAATATTCAAAATTATCATAATCCCATTTGTTGTCATATACAATTTTAGGTGTATTTTCATATAAATAATAACCATATCCCACCATATCAGAAGAATCATGATTTCCCCTTGCTAAAAATTCTTTTATATTTTCATGCCAAGTAGATAAATAGTCTAATACAAATATATCTCCATCATCTCCGTAAATTACTCTTTGATGGATTTTCAATAATTAAAATATCTCCTTTTTTAAATGGAGTAGGCATATATACATAAATATTATTTATATCTAAATAAATATCTTCTTTCTCATACATATTTATTAATATAGGCTTTTTATTTACAACATTATACTGTGCGTATATATAACTTTCATTTTTATCAAAATATTTTTTTGTAATAGTAAAAGAAATGGTATCATCATATTCGTTTATATAATCTTTTATACTTTTATATACTTCTTTAAAGGTTCTTTTTAAATTATTGATTATTTTATAATCTTGACTATACTGTCTAGTAGATTTATTATATTCTTGCCAAGTATATGCACAATTTTTATCTTCATTTAAAAATTTTTCATATACATTTTTTAACCTATCTATTTCATTTTTAATCATTGTTTTTACACTATCGTAGTGTTTACAATTTATTCTTTTTATTACTTCCATATCTTGATAATTATCAATTAAATCTTGATATTTAGCTATTTTTTCTTTTATGTCCATTTTTTTATTTCTATATACCAAAACTGCAAGCTCCTCTGTGTTAAATTGATACTTTATCTTTCTACAATAATTACTTATCGCTTTTGAATTAATTAAATCGTAGTCATCTAATTTTTTAAATCCTGTTTTCATTTTCACTTATTCCTTTCAATAAAGGAATTAACTATGTTAGTTTTTTATAATAACTTCCACAATTAAATTTCCTTCTTCATTATTTTTCTTTGTAGTGTTACCAGAGTTTCTAATAATTATTCTATTACCATTTCTTATTTTAGGTGGTATTTTTAAAGTAATTTCATCATACATTTCGATTTCATTATCGTTATTTTTATTATATTTAATACATTTATACTTAATTTTTTTATTACATCCTGTTAAAGCCTCTGATGGGGTTATTATACAACTTGTATAAATATTATTTTTATTGCAAAGTAATTCTTGTGTACTTTTTTCTTTTATGTGTTTTCCTATGATTTCTTCTAAATCAATATTATCAAACATATTTATCTAACCTCACTTTATAACTTAATATTTTTATCTATTACTTCTTTAATTTTTTGATTTGCCTCTTTATCTGAAAGTTTAAAAGTCATTGTTATACTGTTTGGACTACCAAAAACTTGTTGAAGTAGTTCTTCATTTTTTATTATTATTAATTTATCTACATAATTCTGTATTTTTTCGATACAATTTTTTGCAACACTCATTCGCTTTTTTCCTTCAAATAGGGAAGGGAAGGTAACAATTGCAATAGTTTTTATATTTAGTTTATTAGTAATTTTCGCAATTTCTTCAATTTCACCTGTGCCAGTTCCACCACCTAATCCTGCTACTAATATAACTAATCTTACATCTTCAACTACTTTTTCTATTTCGTTTTTGCTTATTTCTACAGCTTTTTTCCCAATTTCAGGACTTGCAGAACAACCTAAACCATTTGTAATATTATCTCCTATTAACATTTTTATACTGCAGTTAGAAAAATAAATATCACTTCTATTTGGACTAATAACAACTGTATTTATATTTGTATAGCTTTCTATATAATTATTAACTATACTAACTCCTGCACCGCCTAATGCAATTATTTTAAATTTTTCCATATTTTCCACTCTCCTTTTAAACAAAAAAATATAACTAATATATTTTTATTATACTAGTTATATTTTTTTTATTCAATTATATTGGTCACACAATGTATTGTTAACTTTTTAGACTTGATTTTTTATTTTCTTCTATTAGCAAATGGATAATAGAATATTTTTGATTTGTTTATTTTTTCTCCATTTTCCTTTTTATTTTTCTTGAGTAAACAAGAATAGGCTTGAATTAAAGCACTCTCTACTAGTTCAGCATCATTTGTAGGAATCCAAGTTATATAAAAATTGTCAACTACTTTTATTTGCCAAATTGCTCTTCCACCAGAATGATTATATTTTTCTGTCATATATTGTTTTACAATTCTGTTATATAATTTATTGTCTTCACCATCTGCTTTCCCTATATACAATATATTTTTATGATTATTATTATGCATTACTGTATCTAGTTTTTCTTTTAATTGGTCTTCAGCAAAAAGTTTAAATTTATTTTTTTCTTCAATTTCATTAAAAAATTTATCTTCTATTTGCTCTTCATTTATATCATTTAAAGATATTACAAAATATATTCCAGATAGATCTGTAGGTGGTTTATTTGTATCTTCATTATTTAACTTATTTAAAAAATTTTCTATTTTTTCACTTTGTTCCTCTTGTAGTATCCTGTAGTAATCTTTTTCTTTTTTTATATGTTCAATCTGTTCAAAAAATTCTTTTAATTTATAAAATTCTTCCGTTGATAAATTTTTTTCTATATCAGGTTTTATTTTTATATCAGTTTTATTTTCTTTTACATCTGCTATATCTTCAAAAAAGTTTCGTATTATTGTTCCTATATTTTTATCATTATTTTCCATTTTTTTATATTTCCCCATTTCCATATCTTTTTAATGCATCATTAAGTAATGCTTGTATCTCTTTTATAAAAGCTTTAGGTTTTGTTACTGTTACTACATCTAGATTTCTCATTGCCCATATTTTGAAACCTTGAGGATTAGCATATAAAGTCATTTTAAATTCTTTTTTATTTATTGGACTAATTTTTACATTTTTTCCAAACTTTTCTATAACATCACCTAGTAATACCTCATTACATTTAGCCTCGATTTCAATTTTATTTCCACTAAAGATTTCAACTGCGGTATCAGTATATTCCTCTATCGCTTTTTCGGTTTTCTTTATAGTTACTTTTTCATTTGTTTCAGTTAAATTTTTTATTCTATCTAATCTATAATGGAAAAATTCATTATTGCCATCTTTTATAGCAAGCATATAAAGTTGTTGCTTATCATAAATAATAGCATAAGGTGATACTGTAGGTGCACTTACAATTTTCTTTCCTATTTTATCTCCATTTATATAATATTTCCAATATTCAAATTTAACCTTATTTTTATTCATAATACTATTTGAAATATCTTCAATATTTTTTATAACCTCAAGATTAGTAGTTTTTTCTTTAGGTGAATATACTCTATAATTCTTCATTTTTTCATTTTCATATATATTTTGAAGATTTTTACACTTTTTTATTATACCTTTTGCTACTCTATCTTCTATAAATGTTGAATAACTAAAAGTATCTATAATTGCTCTAATTTCTCCAGGCTCAAAATCTGTTTCAGGATCATTAGAAATATAATAACCTATTTTATTGTCATTATATGTACTAATATCATAACCAAACTTTTCTTTAAGAAGATTTATATTTCTTCTTATAGTTCTTGGGTCTATATCTTCGCCATATAACTCTTTTATTTTTTCTTTTAGTTCTGATATAGATAGTCTATGTTCTTCATTACTATATTTTTTTAATACATTTAATATGTATAATATATTTCCATTTTTTTCATATAAATCCATTTTATTTCTCCCTATATAATTTTTATTTTCAAAGTCTGTTACTGAACTATTGTCTATATAATAACCAACTTTATTGTTGTATAAATGTTCTACTTATTTTTATTTAAAAGTTCTTTAAATTCTTTTGTATTTATAAAATTATCTATTAATTTAATTATTTCTTTATGCAATTCTTTTATTCTATTTACTATATCATCTTCTTTTATTTCTTTTCCCAAAAAATCTGTACGTATTAAGAAGATTGTTCCTGCTTTACTCCTTATTCTTTCATTTCCTTCCATATATTTGATTTTTAAGTTTTTCTTTATATATCTTGCTAAGCTTCTTCTTATATTAAAAGCATTTTCATATTCTTTATCATTTTTTAATTTTTCGTTAAATTCTTCTTTATTATTTTTATTATTTGGTCTATATTTTCCATCTTCTGAAATTGTACAAAGTAATTGTATAGGAGTATTTTTTGTCAAATCAATTGTTAAATCATAATAATTAAGATATCTATTGTTTAACTTTTTTATAGTTTCTTTGAATTCTTTATCTTCTATAGAAAAATCTAACCTATATGTTCCTTTTACATTATTATAATCTCCTTCATTTTGAAGGCATTTTATTATTATATTTTCCTTTTCCAATTTCTGTAATTTTCTTATTATATTATCTAGAAAAATATTCCATTCTTTTGAGTCTTTTTTTAATATCCAATCTAAATTGTTATTATTATCTTTATTTTTCTCATTATAATAATCAATAAGTAAGTCTAAAATAGAATTATTAGTATTTTTCTTTAATGCATCATAAAAATCTTCTGAATTTCTTAGCTTATCTATTATAATTATGTTATCACCATATTTTTTTTTACACTCTTTTATTTGTTTTTCATATTCACTTTTTTCAAAAGGAAATATATTTTTACTTTTGAATAATATAATTATTATTTTATTATTTTTTTTGTTTTCCTTTAATTCATGATAAATTTTTCCTATATATCTTTCTAACTGTTTGCCATGCAAAAATGTTCCTTCTTTATTTTCAAAAATTATTGAATATACATCTTTATTAGTTTTTATTTCAGTATAAACATCAATTTTTTTATATTGTGGAATTACTTCTATCTTATCATTAACAATTTTTTCTTTTTCATTAAAAATAAACTTTTCAATGAAATATTTTCCTATTTCTTTTGTTTCTTTATAGTTGTAGCAATTAATAAGCCATGCTATTGCTATATCTTGCGTAAATTCTTTATTTTTGGCATAGTTAAAAATATTATTTTCCATTTTTCACTTCTCCTTCCACTTCTTTCAATTTTTCCCATACTTTAACCATTGCTAAAGTATCTAAACCACAATATAGCAACAGACCTTTTCGAATTCTTTCTTGTTCTTCCTTAGTATGATTTACTAAATCACTATATGCAAAACTTGCTTCGCCACCATTGTGTACTACTGGTAATTTGTGATAATCTAGCTCTGGATTATATGGAAATAATGCGGGTAGTACATATTTTATAGAATATGAACCTTGCATTGCTCTACAATAATAATGTCTTTCCTTAAATGGTATCATTAAATCTTTTATGTTTTCTCTTATATTTAATAAATGTTCACTTAAATCAGGATAAGTTTCTGCTAATTTTTTTATTACACTTTTCTCAAAACTCATGTTATATGCAGTAACGCATACATTTTTTGGAATATCTGCAACTAGTCTTTCTGCTAGTTTTCGTCTAGGATCTATTCCTGCTTCAGCAAGGAAATCCTTGTGTTTTAGTTCTCCATTTTCTTTTTCGATATAATGAAGTGAATATTGAAAAGGTATCTGCATATATGGACTAACTCCATCATATTCAGGAATTACTTGTTGAAAAGTTTCAAAATCTAAAAAATATAGGGGATAGGAGAGGGTATTTAAAAATTCTCTTATTTTTTCTTTTTCTATCTTTGTTTCCTTTTTATTTAACTCAAAGTCAATTTGTTCTAGATATTTTTCGTTTATATCTTCATATATGAGATTTTCAAAAGTAATTTTACCTTCATTATATAACTTAACTTTTTTATCTTTATGCATTAATCTGATTTTAAAAATATTATTTTCTGGTAAATCTTTTGTACAATAATTCCAATATGCACAATCATAAGGATTAAAGCAATTCATATTAATACTTTTTTTGGGTTCTTTTTCTACATTATCATATTTTTGCATATATTCATTTATTTCTTTAATTTTTTCTTTTATTTCATTTTGTTTTGAAATGGCAATTTCAGTAACATCTTCAATATTAAAAAGTTTTTCTAATTCCAAATCTCCGTTTCTTACATATTCATTATTTATATACATTATATGGACACTTTTTATATTAAAACCTAAGTTGTGTAGCACATAATATTGGTATGAAACATCATCTAAATATATAGCATGAATGCTAGTAGAACTTTTTACTTCGTATATTTCTATACCATCAATATCATTTTTTAATATATCAATACTGCAAAAATTATTATCAAATTCAAATGAAGCTTCTGTTATAATATTTGGAACATTTTTTAGTTGTAATTTTGTATCATAAATCATTTTTTTTAAATCATTATTAAATTCTATATTTGAATATTCTCCAAAATAATTTCTTGCAAGTTCTCCTACTTTTGTACCGTTTTCTAGAATTGCCTCATTTCCTATGGGTATAGCTTCTTCAGGTTTATTTTTATCTAGCCATAAAATTTTATTACATTGTTTTGCTTTACAAAATTTTGATTTAGATAAACTTATGCAATTCATAATTTTCTCCTTTTTTCAGTAAATTATACTACATTTCTCTATTTAACATTATATCATATTTTTATTTTTAAACAATAATGTTGGTCATAAAATGTATTATATATATATAAAATGATTTTTTAAAAATTTTAGTAAATTATATAATAAAAAAAAAATCAAAAAAATAAAGAAAAAATATTGACTTACACAAGAGTGTATGATATAATAATCAAAACATTGTTTATTAGAAAATATTACTATGTAAACTATAACATAAAAGGATGGTTGAAATAGTTGAAAAAGAATAAGATGAAAATTAGTTAAAATAAAAGATTATATAAAAAGCAAATTAGTTTATGTAAACTAGTTTGGCTTTTTGTTGTCTTTTTAAGTATAGGTTTTTGGGGGTAAAAAAATGGTTCATGAAATTAAAAATGGAAAAGCTACAAGAATGAGTTTCTCAAATATTAAAGAAGTTATTGATATGCCAGACTTAATAGATATTCAGAAACAATCATATGAATGGTTCTTAAAATCAGGCTTAAAAGATGTACTTGCAGATGCATCTCCTATAGTTGATTTTTCTGGAAATTTATTCTTAGAATTTGTTGATTATCACTTAGAAGAAGAAACAAAATACACTATTGAAGAGGCAAAAGAGAGAAATACAAGTTATTCTTCAAGATTACAAGTACAAGTTCGTCTTATAAATCGTGAAACAGGTGAAATAAAAGAACAAGAAATATTCTTGGGTGATTTACCTGTTATGACAGATAGCGGAACATTTTTAATCAATGGAGCTGAAAGAGTTATTATATCTCAACTTGTTCGTTCTCCTGGTGTTTATTATGCTTCTGAAAGAGACAAGACTGGTAAACTATTATATAACGCAACAGTTATGCCAATTCGTGGAACTTGGCTTGAATATGAATCTGATGCCTCTGATATGATATTTGCAAGAGTGGATAGAACTAGAAAAGTTCCAATTACAACTTTAATTAGAGCTTTAGGTGTTGAAACAGATCAACAAATAATGGATTTATTTGAAGATGATGTTTTAAATGCTATTATATATAAAGATCCTGCAAAAACTCAAGATGACGCATTACTTGAAATATACAAAAAAATAAGACCAGGTGAACCATTACACGTTGATGCTGCAAAGAGTTTATTATTTGGACTATTATTTGAACCAAGAAGATATGATCTTGCAAGAGTAGGAAGATATAAATACAACAAAAAATTAAGTGTTGCAGAAAGAATTATTGGAAAAATTGCTGCAGAAAATGTAATTAATACTGAAACAGGTGAAGTACTTGTAAATGCTGGTGAAACAATTGATAAAGAAAAAGCTTATCAAATAAAAAATGCTGGTATTAATGTTGTATATATAGATGTTGAAGGCAAAAAAGTAAAAATTATTGGTAATAACACAGTAAATATTTCTGAATATCTAGGAATAGAAATTGATAAAGATGTTATAAAAGAAGAAGTATATTTACCTGCATTAAAAGAATTACTTGAAAGTGTTGGAGATGCAGACGAAAAAACATTAAAAAAGAAAATAAAGGCAAATAGAGAAAAACTAGTTATTAAATGTGCAACTATAGACGATATAATGGCATCAATTAACTATTTCTTAAACTTCAGATTTGGACTTGGAGAAACAGATGATATTGACCATTTAGGAAATAGACGTGTTAGATGTGTTGGAGAATTATTACAAAATCAATTTAGAATTGGTTTAGCTCGTTTAGAAAGAGTTGTTCGTGAAAGAATGGCAACACAAGATTTAGATGTAGCAACTCCACAAACTTTAATAAATATCAAACCAGTAGTTGGAGCTTTAAGAGAGTTTTTTGGAAGTTCACAATTATCACAATTTATGGATCAAATTAATCCACTTGCTGAACTTACACATAAAAGAAGAATCTCTGCTCTTGGACCTGGTGGTTTAACAAGAGAAAGAGCTGGATTTGAAGTACGTGATGTTCACCATACTCACTATGGTAGACTATGTCCTATTGAATCACCAGAAGGACCAAATATAGGACTTATATCATCACTTTCTACATTTGCAAAAATCAATAGATATGGATTTATAGAAACACCATATAGAGTAATTGATAAAAAAACAGGTGTAGTAACTGATGAAGTAATTTATCTTACTGCTGATGAAGAGGACAAATATATTGTTGCTCAAGCAAATGAACCACTTGATAATAAAAATAGATTTATAAATAAAAGAGTTAAAGTTAGACATAAAGATGAAATCATTGAAATAGAAAAAGAAAACGTTGATTTAATGGATGTATCTCCAAAACAACTTGTTTCTGTTGCAACAGCTATGATACCATTCCTTGAAAATGATGATGCTAAACGTGCTCTTATGGGTGCAAATATGCAACGTCAAGCAGTACCTTTGATAAAAACTGATAGCCCAATAGTTGGAACTGGAATAGAATATAAAGCTGCAGTTGACTCAGGAATTGTTATAATAGCTAAAAATGATGGTGTAGTTTCTTATGTAAGTGCAAACAAAATTATAATTGATACAAAAACTGGAAAAGATGAGTATCACTTAATAAAATATCAAAGATCAAACCAAGGTACTTGTATAAATCAAAAGCCAATTGTTAGAAAAGGCGAGAAGGTTAAAAAAGGTGATGTAATTGCTGATGGACCTTCAACTGATAACGGAGAATTAGCTCTTGGTAAAAATATCTTAGTTGGATTTATGACTTGGGAAGGATATAACTATGAGGATGCCATACTAATTTCTGAAGATTTAGTAAGAGATGATGTACTTACAACAATTCATATTGAAGATTATGATTGTGAAGCAAGAGATACAAAGCTTGGACCAGAAGAAATAACAAGAGAAGTACCAAATGTTGGTGATGACGCACTTAAAGATTTAGACGAAAATGGTATTATAAGAATTGGAGCAGAAGTTAGACCAGGAGATATTCTTGTTGGTAAAGTTACACCAAAGGGTGAAACAGAACTTACTGCTGAAGAAAAACTTTTAAGAGCTATATTTGGAGAAAAATCTAGAGAAGTAAGAGATACTTCACTTAGAGTTCCACACGGAGAAGCTGGTACAGTAGTAGATGTAAAAATATATACAAGAGAAACATCTGATGAACTTGCTGCTGGTGTAAATAAAGTTGTTAGAATATATATAGCACAAAAAAGAAAAATCTCTGTTGGAGATAAAATTGCAGGACGTCACGGTAATAAAGGTGTTATATCAAGAATACTTCCAAGAGAAGATATGCCATATTTACCTGATGGTACACCACTTCAAATAGTACTTAATCCACTTGGTATTCCATCTCGTATGAATGTTGGTCAAGTTTTAGAAGTACACCTTGGATATGTTGCAAAAATGCTAGGATGGAAAATATCAACACCAGTATTTGATGGTGCTAAAGAATCAGATATAGAAGAACTATTTGAAAAACAAGGATTGAATAAAACAGGTAAATTCCCAATCCATGATGGAAGGACTGGTGAATTACTTGATGCAGAAGTTACAGTAGGATATATGTATATGTTAAAACTATATCATATGGTTGAAGATAAAATACATGCTCGTTCTATTGGACCATATTCACTTGTTACTCAACAACCGCTTGGTGGTAAAGCTCAATTTGGTGGACAGAGATTTGGTGAAATGGAAGTTTGGGCTCTTGAAGCATATGGTGCTTCATATACCCTACAAGAAATGCTTACAGTAAAATCTGATGATACTGTAGGAAGACTTAAAACATATGAAGCAATTGTAAAAGGCGAAAGTGTTCCAGCACCTGGAATACCAGAGTCATTTAGAGTTTTAACTAAGGAATTACAAAGCTTAGGACTTGACCTAAAAATGTATCGTGAAGATGAAAGATTAGAACTTAGAGAATCAATTGAAGACGATACAGACGGTGTTGAACCAAACTTTGATGATGATATTGATATGACAGCAGTTAATGAAAATGACTTTGCTGGTATGTCACTTGAAGATGAAAACGGAGAAGCCATTGAAGATGATGGAGAAAATGACTTTGATGAAGATTATGAAGATAACGAAACTTATGCAGATGATGAAGAATAAAGTATAAGGAGGAAATAAAGAATGCAAGATTTAGAAAAGTTTGATAGATTAAGTATTGGGCTTGCATCTCCTGAAAAGATTAGAGAATGGTCTAAAGGAGAAGTAAAAAAACCTGAAACTATAAACTATAGAACATTAAAGCCAGAAAGAGATGGACTTTTCTGCGAGAAAATTTTTGGACCTACTAAGGACTGGGAATGTTATTGTGGAAAATACAAAAAAGTTAGATATAAAGGAATAATTTGTGATAGATGTGGTGTTGAAGTTACTAAGAAAAAAGTAAGACGTGAAAGACTTGGTCACATTGAACTTGCTTGTCCTGTATCTCATATTTGGTTCTTTAAAGGAATACCAGGAAGAATGGGACTTATACTTGATATTTCTCCAAAGGCATTAGAAAAAGTTTTATATTTTGCTTCATATATCGTTTTAGATGCAAAAGATACATCTCTTAAAGAAGGAGATATATTAAATGATAAAGAATATAGAGAAGCAATTGAAAAATATGGACCTGACAGTATAAGAGTAGGAATGGGAGCTGAAGCAGTAAGAGAATTACTTGCTAAAGTAGACCTTGAAAAATTAAAGAAAAAATTACTTAAAGAGTTAGATAAATCAACAGGAGCAAAAAGATCAAAAGTAGTAAAAAGACTTGAAACAGTTGACGCATTTATTGAATCTGGAAATAGACCAGAATGGATGATTCTAGAGGTATTACCAGTAATACCTCCAGAGTTAAGACCAATGGTACAACTTGATGGTGGTAGATTTGCTACATCTGATTTAAATGATTTATATAGAAGAGTTATAAACAGAAATAATAGATTAAAAAGATTACTTGAACTTGAAGCACCTGATATAATTGTAAGAAATGAAAAAAGAATGCTACAAGAATCTGTAGATGCATTAATAGATAATGGTAGACGTGGTAGACCAATAACTGGAGCAGGTGGTAGAGCATTAAAATCACTATCTGATATGTTAAAAGGTAAACAAGGTAGATTTAGACAAAACTTACTTGGAAAAAGAGTTGACTACTCAGGTCGTTCTGTTATTGTTGTTGGACCAGATTTAAAAATATATCAATGTGGTCTTCCAAGAGAAATGGCACTTGAGTTGTTTAAACCATTTGTTATGAAAGAACTTGTAAAAAGAGGCCTTGCATTTAATATAAAAAATGCTAAAAGAATGGTAGAAAGAACAGCAGTTGAAGTATGGGATGTACTTGAAGACGTAATAAAAGATAGACCAGTTATGCTAAACCGCGCACCAACACTTCATAGACTTGGAATACAAGCTTTTGAACCTGTACTTGTTGAAGGTAGAGCAATAAAATTACATCCACTTGTTTGTACTGCATTTAACGCAGACTTTGATGGAGACCAAATGGCAGTACACGTTCCACTTTCACCAGAAGCAGTAGCAGAAGCAAAAATATTAATGCTTGCTTCAAACAACTTACTTAAATTACAAGATGGTAAACCAGTAACTATACCATCACAAGATATGATACTTGGTTCTTACTATTTGACTGCTGATAATGAAAAAGAAGTAGAAGAAGGTAAGGTAAGAGTATATTCTAATGTTGATGAAGCTATGATGGCTTATGATGAAAAAGTTATAAAAATGCATACACCTATTAAAGTAAGAGTTAGCAAAGAAATAGATGGAAAAGTTGTAACAGGTATAATTGATGCTACTCCTGGTAGACTTATCTTTAATAGTTATATACCTCAAGATATTGGCTTTGTTGATAGAAGTAAAGAAGAGAATAAATTAAAACTTGAAATTGATTTCCCAGTTAAAAAGAAAGAACTAGGACAAATCATTGATAAATGTATAGCAACTCACGGAATAACTGAAACATCAGTAATACTTGATGAAATTAAAGCTAATGGATATAAATATTCTACACAAGCTGCAGTAACTGTATCAGTATCTGATATTGAAATACCAAAAAATAAACCTGAAATACTTGCAAAAGCTGAAGAAAGTGCAGAAAAGGTTATTAAAAATTATAAACGTGGACTTATATCAAATGATGAAAGATATAACCAAATAATTAAAATTTGGTCAGATGCAACAGATGAGATACAAGCAGAGATAATGAATAATCCTAATAAGTTTAACCCAATTCAAATGATGGCACATACTGGTGCAAGAGGTAACCCAACTCAGATAAGACAGCTTGCAGGTATGCGTGGACTTATGGCTAATACTATGGGGCAAACAATCGAGCTTCCAATTAAATCAAACTTTAAAGAAGGACTTGATGTTCTTGAATTCTTTATAGCATCACACGGTGCTAGAAAAGGACTTGCTGATACTGCATTAAGAACTGCCGATTCAGGATATTTAACTCGTAGACTTGTTGATGTTAACCAAGATGTTATTGTTATGGAAGATGACTGTGGAACTGACCAAGGCTTTGAAGTATCAAGCATTATGGAAAGTGGAGAACCTATAGAAAAATTATATGAAAGAATTGAAGGAAGATATTTAGCTGAAGATATTTTAGATAAAGATGGAAATGTTCTTTATACTAAAAATACATACATAGATGATAAAATAGCAAATAATATAATATCAATGGGCATTGATAAAGTAAAAATTAGATCAGCACTTACTTGTCAATCTGTTAGAGGTGTTTGTGCTAAATGTTATGGTAAAAACCTTGCAACTGGTGAACCAATAACAACAGGTGAAGCAATTGGTATTATAGCAGCACAATCAATTGGTGAGCCTGGAACACAGCTTACTATGAGAACAATTCATAGTGGTGGTGTTGCAGGAAGCGATATAACACAAGGTCTTCCTCGTGTTGAAGAATTGTTTGAAGCTAGAAAACCAAAAGGTGTTGCTATGGTAACAGAAATAGACGGTGTAGTAAAAATAGGTGAACACGGAAATAACAAGGAAGTAATTGTTACTAAAGATGATAAGCACGTTGAAAGATATATTATTGCATATGGTATGAGACTTGTTGTAAATGATGGAGATGTTGTAAAAGCTGGAGATAGAATTACTGAAGGATCACTTGATCCACACGATATTATTCGTATCAAAGGTGATGTTGCAGTTGAAAATTATTTAATTGAGGAAGTACAAAAAGTTTATAGAACACAAGGTGTTCATATAAATGATAAACATATTGAAATTGTTGCTCGTCAAATGTTAAGAAAAATACATATTGAAGATGCTGGAGATACTAACTTAATTGCAGGAACAACAATTGATATGACTGAATTTAATGCAGAAAATAAAAGATGTGCAAAAGAAGGTCTAAAACTTGCTAAAGGTAAAAAGACACTTCTAGGTATTACAAAAGTAGCATTACTTACAGATTCATTCTTATCATCTGCATCATTCCAAGAAACTGCAAGAGTATTAACTGATGCAGCAGTAAAAGGAAAAGTAGATAAGCTTCAAGGACTAAAAGAAAATGTTATAATTGGTAGACTTATACCTGCAGGAACTGGTGTAGTAGATTATGGCTCTATACAAGTTGATACAAAGGAAAGTTTAAATAGTTATCAAATAACTGATGATATTGAATTTAGTGACGGAAGTTTAGCAATAAAAGATGATACAGTAATGTAAATTTAAAATAATGTATAAAAGAAGAAGTTTTTGTAAAACTTCTTCTTCTTTTATTGTTTTTTTCATATATTTATAATAAAATATATATAGTGTAAGGAAAGGTGTATTATGAAAAAGGTATTTGCTTTTATTTTTATAGTTGTTTTAATAGCTTTTACAGGTTATGTACTTCTTCAAGTACCAGCTGTAAAAAGTACAGTAAGCAGTGTAACTGGAATTGGACTATATAAAGAATTAATTCCATATGATAATAATTTTGAAATAAATAAATTAAAGATATCAAATCAATCATTTTATTATAACACTTTATCAGATGTACAAAAAAATATATATAAATGCGTAGCAAATGGAATAAAGAATTATGAAAGTAATTTTGTATTACAAGATTATGAAGTGGTTGATAGTGATACAACAATGAAAGATGTAGAAAAAAGTATGCAAGCTTTTTTTACAGATCATCCAGAAGTTTTTTATGTTGATAATGAATATACTATTTCAACAAAGAAGACTTTATTTAATAGCTATGTAGAACTTAATGTAACATATACTATTAAAACTAAAGAGGAACTTGATGCAAAAATTAATGAAGTTGAAACAAAAATAAATGAGTATTTAAGTGAAGCAGAAGGCAAAGATGGGTTTGATGCAGAACTTATACTTCACGATAAATTAGGCCAAAAAATTGAATACTTTAATTATGAAAAAATAGAGGATGTTCCACAAGAGTGTCACTCAATTTATGGTGCATTTGTAAATGGAAAAGCAGTATGTGATGGCTTTTCAAAAGCATTGCAAATACTACTTGATAGAAAAGGAATTGAAAACATATTAGTTCTTGGAACTCTTGAAAATGAATCACATGCTTGGAATTTGGTAAAACTAGATGATGAGTGGTATAATGTAGATTTAACGTCAGATAAAGCTATAAAAGATGTAGATGCAAACATTATTCTACATACATATTTTAATGCTACAACAAGTAAAATGGAAACAACACATAAATACGAAAACAAAGAAATAATTCCACAAGCAACTGGTGAAAAGTATAATTATTATAACAAGACAAATAAAGTTATAAAAGCTTCAACAAATTTTAATACTAAATTTAGATTAATGCTTGAAAACAATGATAATAAATATTTACTTGAGTTTGCAACAGAAGGAATATCAGATGTACCAACTAAAATGGTAGACTTTTTAAGTGCAAATAAGTATAATGAATATGTATCAAATAATAAAATAACTTATTATACAATTTCTGATGTATGTGTGTTAATGAAGAATAATTAAATTGTAATTAAGTAA
>CANQLD010000020.1 GCA_947624625.1 uncultured Clostridia bacterium
GATTTAATATCTATTTTAAATGAATTATAATTTTTAATATTATGGCAATAATAATATAGGCTGACTATAGTATAGTAGTCGGCCTATAAATTAATATATTTGGAGGTTAAGTATGTTAAATAAAAAAAGTGTTGAAGACATTGATGTAAGTGGAAAAAGAGTACTTGTAAGATGTGATTTTAATGTACCATTTGATAAAGTTACTGGTGAAATATCAAGTGATAAAAGAATAGTTGAATCACTTAAAACAATTAATTATCTTATTGATAATAATGCAAAAGTAATTCTATGTTCACATATTGGAAAAACAGGGCAAAATAAAAGTTTAGAAAAAGTTGCTGAGAGATTATCAGAGCTTTTAAGAAAAAATGTAGCATTTGCAAAAGAAATACTTTCAAATGAAACTAAGGATATGGTTGAAGAATTAAAAGACGGCGAAGTACTTCTTTTAGAAAATACAAGAATGTATGAAGAAGAAGAAAAAAATGATTTAGAGTTCGCAAAAAAATTAGCTTCTTTTGCAGATATATTTGTAAATGATGCTTTTGGTTCTGCACATAGAGCTCATGCTTCAACTGAGGGAGTAACACATTTTTTACCATCTGTTTGTGGCTTCTTAATAAAAAAAGAAATTGATGCTTTAGATGGTGGAATAAATGACCCAAAAAGACCACTTCTTGCAATAGTTGGTGGCTCAAAAGTATCAAGTAAAATAGATGTATTAAATAATTTACTTGATAAAGTTGACACTTTGCTTATTGGTGGAGCTATGACATATACTTTTGTAAAAGCACAAGGTGGTAGAATAGGAAATTCTTTGTGCGAAGATGATAAATTGCAAGTAGCTATGGACATATTAAATAAAGGAATTGAAAAGGATGTAAGAATACTACTTCCAGTTGATAATATAGTTGCAAAGGAAATGACTGAAGAAGCAGAAACTATGGTAACAAGTGTAAATGAAGTTCCAGAAGGATATATGGGACTTGATATTGGGCCTAAAACTATTGAGTTATTTAAACAAGAGATTGAAGTAGCAAATACAATAGTTTGGAATGGACCTGTTGGTGTATTTGAAGTAAATAAATTTGCTGAGGGTACAAAAGAAATTGCTACTGCAATGGCAAATTCAAATGCAGTAACTATAATAGGTGGAGGAGACAGTGCAGCTGCAGTTGAAAAATTTGGACTTGAAGATAAAATGTCTCACGTATCTACAGGTGGTGGAGCATCACTTGAATTTATGGAAGGTAAAAAATTACCAGGAATTGAAGCATTGGAAGATAAGTAAAAAGAAGGAAATGATATGGATAAAAAAGAGGTAAAGGGAAGAAAAAAAGTAGATACTAAAAATGTAAAAAAAGTAACTAAAAAAGAAGTGAATAAGAAAGATACAAATAACAAAATACATATAAAAGATAAAAAGAAGTTTGTAATTTGTTTGTTAGGAATATTGCTAGTAATTGTTATAGTTATTGTATTAGTTTTGTTAAATCAAAAACAAGATATATCAACAATAAAAGATTATTCATCTCTTAATGCTTCAAAATATTCTGAGGAATTGTTAGAAAAATATCAAACAGAAGAAAGTAAAAATAAATTTTTAGAAGATTACGACAAAATACAAGGTGCAATAGGAGTATATATAATAGATAATTCAACTATGGAAGAAGATTCATTTACAAAACTAATAAGTAGTATAAAACAAATGTTAGAAAAAGAAGAATTTAGTAAATTATCTATTGAAAAACCTGATTTTTGGAATGGTAAGTGGCAAATTGATGATCAAGGCATTGTAAAATTTAAATTTGGAAGCAAAGATATAACACCAAAGTGGATAAATGATGAGGAACTTGCCAACAAAATTATAGAGTAAAAAATAAATGAAGTATACAGTATTGTAGTACTTCATTTTTTATATATAAATTCGTTTCTTTACTTGAATATATGATTATTATATAGTAAAATAAAGGTAATAAAAAGGGAGGTATTTTTTATGAGAAAAAAAATAATAGCAGGCAATTGGAAAATGAATTACACATTAACAGAGGCAGATAATTTTGTTAATGAAATAAAAGACAGAATTAATACAGATAAGGTAGAAGTTGTATTATGTCCTAACAATATTTGCTTAGATAGAATATCTGATATAATTGATAATACAAATATAAAGCTAGGGGCTCAAAATGTGTATTTTGAAGATAAAGGAGCATATACTGGAGAAACTAGTGCTGATATGTTACTTTCAGTTGATGCTAAATATTGTATAATAGGGCATAGTGAAAGAAGACAGTATTTTGCTGAAACAGATGAAATGATAAATAAAAAAGCTAAGAAATTATTAGAAAAAAATATTATACCAATTATTTGTGTTGGAGAAACATTAGAACAAAGAGAAAGTGGTGTACTATTTGAACATATTTCATCACAAATAAAAAATGCTTTAGAAGGAATATCAAGTGATGATGCAAAAAATAATATAGTTATTGCTTATGAACCTATTTGGGCAATTGGAACAGGTAAAACTGCAACTTCAATGCAAGCTGAAGAAATGTGTAAATATATAAGAGATGAAGTAAGAAAGTTGTATGATGAAAAAGTAGCAGATGGAATAAGAATACAATATGGTGGAAGTGTTAAACCTTCAAATGCAAGTGAAATTTTGAATATGGAAGATATTGATGGAGCATTAGTTGGAGGAGCTTCTTTAACAAATGATTTTGTAGCTATTGTAAATTATGACTAAAAGTGATATAATAAAAAACCTAATATGTAATAGAAAGAGATGGAAAACGATATGAAAAGTAAACAATATGTACTAATGATAATGGATGGTGTAGGAATAAACGAAGAAGAAAAAGGGAATGCTTTTAAACTTGCAAGCACTCCAAATTTAGATAAATATTTTGAAAAATATCCAAATACACATATAAAAACTAGCGGTATGGCAGTAGGACTTCCTGAAGGTCAAATGGGAAACTCTGAAGTAGGTCATACAAATATTGGTGCAGGTAGAATTGTTTATCAAGAATTAACTAGGATAACTAAAGATATAAATGAAGGTGCATTTTTTAATAATAAAGAATTTTTAAATGCAATAAATCACGTAAAAGAAAATGGAAGTGACCTTCATATTATGGGGCTTGTTTCAGATGGTGGAGTACACAGTCATATAGACCATTTATATGCTTTGCTTGAACTTGCAAAAAGAAATGATGTACAAAATGTGTATATTCACGCAATACTTGATGGAAGAGATACTCCTCCAACATCTGCAATTGAATATATAAAAGCACTTGAAAATAAATTAAAAGAAATTGGAATTGGTAAAATTGCAACTCTTGCAGGAAGATATTATACTATGGATAGGGATAAAAGATGGGAAAGAATAAGTCTTGCATATGATGCATTAGTAAATGGAAAGGGAAACTCTTTTAAAACTGTTCAAAAAGCTATAGAAACATCATACGAAGCCCAAGAATTTGATGAATTTGTAAAACCAATAGTAATAGTAGATGAAGAACAAAATCCAATAGCTAAAATTAAAGACAATGATTCAGTTATTTTCTATAATTTTAGACCTGATAGAGCAAGACAAATAACAAGAGCAATTACAGAAAAAGATTTCAATGAATTTGAGGTAAATAATATTCAAAATCTATATTTTGTTACAATGACTCAGTATGATTATACATTAGAAAATGTTCATATTGCGTATATGCCACAAGTTTTAGTAAATACATTTGGAGAATATATTTCAAAACTTGGATATACTCAGTTAAGAATTGCTGAAACAGAGAAATATGCACATGTTACTTTCTTTTTTAATGGTGGAAGAGAAGAAACTTATGAAGGAGAATCAAGAATCCTAATACCTTCACCAAAAGTAGCAACTTATGATTTACAACCTGAAATGTCTGCAAATGAAGTTACAGATAAAGTTATAGAATCAATTAATTCTGAAAGTTTTGATGTAATAGTTATAAACTTCGCAAATGGTGATATGGTAGGACATACTGGTAATCTTGAAAAAGCAATAGTAGCAGTTGAAACTGTTGATAATTGTGTAGGAAAAATTGTAACAAAATTAGAAGAAATAGGTGGAGAAGCATTAATTACTGCAGATCACGGAAACTGTGAATGTATGATAGATTTAAAAACTGGTGAACCTGTTACTTCTCATACTACTTTTGATGTACCATTTATTGTTGTATCAGATAGAGTAAAAGAAGTAAAATCAGGTAGTCTTTGCGATATAGCACCAACTTTACTTACATTAATGGGTGAAAAAATTCCTGAAGAAATGACAGGAGAAAGTTTAGTGGAAATGTAAGGAGTGGAAGTTTATGGCTGAAGCAAGAAAGACAAGATCAGATTTTGAAACTGATTCAGAGTGGTATACTTATCAGATAACTCATCCAGAAAGATTAGAAGACGACACTAAAAAGACTCAAACAAAAAAGCATGAAAAAGGTATATTCATGTGTGAAAAATGTGGATATATTATAGACGAAACTGATAAGTACTTTGATAAAGTTCAAGGAAAAAATATAAAAAGAGATAATCAAGGGGATATTTTAAAATGTCCAAAATGTGGCACAGATAAAAAGAACTTAAAAAAAATTGACAAAAACAAGAAAAATGAAATACTTAGAAAAAGAAGATTAAAAGAAGAAAAAGACCAAGCAAGAAAACTTGATATAGCAAAAGAAAATATAAAAGATGATATAGTTGATTTACTAGAAGATTTAAGTGCAAGACTTAAAAGAGGAGAACTTAGTGTTGATAGATTTGTAGTAGTATTTATGTATCTTTCACAAAGGATAATAAATAGGTATACAAAAGACCTTGATATTGATTGGCTTGACTATAGAAAATCTATGTTTGCAATGTCTAAGACGGTTACAGATCTCTATGATGTTCAGATTGATGCGGAAAAAATACTTGAAGAATATGATAAAAATATAAATGAGGATAAGCTTTATCTTGCAGAATATAAGTATTACATTGAAGATGACAAATATTCTATTGCAGATTACGAGCTTTCAGAAAGAATAAAAGAATATGAAAACATGCAATCTAATTTGTTTAAAGAAGAAAGAAATAGAGAACTTGAAAGAAAGTATCAACAAAGAAGAAAAGAATTAGAAGAAAAGGCAGAACTTAGAGTTCAAAGAAGAATAGAAAGAAATATAGTAAAGTAAAGGAGAAAGAGTGATATATGAAAAATATGAAAGAAGTAGAAATATTAGAAGATGAATTACCAAGAAGACTCGTAGATTTAAATCAAAAATTAGTAGCTGGAGCTGAAGGCATAGATAGAGATAATATCAATGCTTCACTTAATAGAGCTTTTAGAGATATAGAAGATATTCTTGTAAATGGATATAGATATCAAAGTAGAGATGTTGAAAGAGTTTTAGATGATATTTTTAGTGAAACAAGAGAAAACTTATATCATATTTCAAGAAGTGGTAGAACTCAAGAAATTGACGATAAATTACAAGAAATATATACTTCAACAAAAAAATCAGTTCGAAAATATGTTGAAATAGAAGAAGAGTCTGAAGGAAAAGACATAAATAGACTTTCAAATGAAATAAAATATGGTGCAGAAAATATTTCAATGTCAAATTCAAGTAAAGAACGTTCTGCAGAAAGGCGACTTGAAGATGAAATAGCACTTGAAATGAAAAATAAAATAAAATCAAAGCTAAGAGTATATGATGATCCAAGAGGAGAAGAAGCTTTTAGCGAAATTTCTAGCTATATAAATAGAAGACTAATGCAAGATGTTATTGAAAAATATCAAGAAGGAAGTAAACAAATAGGTAGCAATATGACAAAAGAAGTAGAAAGAATCGTTGAAGATGTAAAACAAGAATATAATAGTGAACTTGCAAAGTTTAATGAACAAGAAGAGAAAAAAGAAGATAAATTAGGCCTTTCAGAACTTGTAAATACACCTGAAGAGGCAGCTAAATCTAATGAAGAAAGAGAAGAAGGTAAAGTACAAGATGAGAAACAAAAAGAAGATCCATTAGATTGGAGAATTGTTTAATAATATTAAATAAAATGCAACATATTGTTTTAAGTATGTTAAAAATATAGAAAGGGGAGTTTGTAAATGAAACAATATTTAGAAATCGAATCAATATACGCAAGAGAAGTATTAGATTCAAGAGGAAATCCAACTGTTGAAGTTGAAGTTATAGTAGAAGGAGGCTTTGTAGGACGTGCTGCTGTACCATCTGGTGCGTCAACAGGAGCTTTTGAAGCCGTTGAATTAAGAGATGACGATAAATCAAGATATCTTGGAAAAGGAGTTTTAAATGCAGTTGACAATGTAAATGATATTATTGCTCCAGAAATTGAAGGTATGAATGCATTAGACCAAGTAGCGATTGATGAAGCTATGATAGCACTTGATGGAACACCTAATAAAGGAAAACTTGGTGCAAATGCAATTCTTGGAGTATCACTTGCTGTTGCAAGAGCTGCAGCTGAAAGCTTAGGTGTAAGTTTGTATAATTATTTTGGAGGAGTAAATGCTAAATATTTACCTGTTCCAATGATGAATATATTAAATGGTGGAAAACATGCAGATAATAGTGTTAATATCCAAGAATTTATGATAATGCCAGTAGGAGCTGAAAGCTTTAGAGAATGCTTAAGAATGTGTGCTGAAGTATTCCATAATTTAAAATCAGTGTTAAAATCAAAAGGACTTGCTACTTCTGTTGGAGATGAAGGTGGATTTGCTCCAAACTTATCAGAAGATGAAGAAGCTTTACAAGTTATAGTAGAAGCTATAGAAAAAGCTGGATATAAACCTGGAGAAGACTTCAAAATTGCAATTGATGCTGCAGCAACTGAAATGTATGATGAAGCTAAGAAAAAAGGTGAAGAAGGTAAATATTATTTCTGGAAATCTGATAAAATGTTTACTTGTGATGAAATGATTAATTTCTGGGAAAGTATGGTAGAAAAATATCCAATTATTTCATTAGAAGATGGTCTTGCAGAAGAAGACTGGGAAGGTTGGAAAAAGCTTACTGAAAAACTTGGAAATAAAATACAACTTGTAGGTGATGATTTATTTGTTACTAATACAGAAAGATTACAAAAAGGAATTGATATGAAAGTATCTAATTCTATCCTTATAAAACTAAATCAAATCGGTACTGTTACAGAAACTTTAGATGCAATTGAAATGGCTAAACGTGCAGGTATGACAGCAGTTGTTTCTCATAGATCAGGAGAGACAGAAGATACTACAATAGCTGATTTAGTTGTAGCAACAAATGCAGGCCAAATAAAAACAGGTGCTCCATCAAGAACTGATAGAGTATGTAAATATAATCAATTATTAAGAATTGAAGAAGAATTAGGCTCATCTGCAATATTTGCTGGAAAAGATGCTTTCTATAATTTAAAATAATATAAAATAATAGGATAGGTTATAACTGAAGTGAACCCTCATTATTAGACAAAAAAAGTTTAATAAGGAGGGTTCATTTTTATATCAAAATAAAATCTCAAATTTCTATAACTTTGATTTAAAAATAATTGAAAATAATATATATTTAATATATAATTTAGTAGGTGATTAAATATGGCTAAATTATATTTTAGATATGGAGCTATGGGGTCAGGAAAAACAATAGATTTATTAAAGGTAGCATATAATTATGAAGAAAGAGGCCAAAAAGTATTAATATTTGCTCCTGCTATTGACAATAGATATGGTGTAGGAAAAATAACTACAAGAGTTGGACTTCAAAGAGATGCTAAAATACTTGATAAAAGTTTTAATATATATGAATATATAAAAAATATGAATCAAAAAATTGATTGTATTTTAGTAGATGAATCAAATTTTTTAACAAAAAAACAAGTAACAGAATTAAGTGATGTAGTAGATTTTTTAAATATACCTGTTATATGTTATGGATTAAGAGCAGATTTTAAACAAAATTTTTTTGAAGGTTCACATCATTTAATGGAAATTGCTGATAAAATTGAGGAAATAAAAACAATTTGTGAGTGTGGGGCAAAAGCTACAGTAAATATGCGTTTCGTAGATGGAAAGGCTGTAACACAAGGGGAACAGGTACTTATTGGAGGCAATGAATCATATAAAGCAGTATGTAGAAAATGCTATAAAAGGTATATAAATTATAGTCCTAAGTAGATATAAAAAATATCTACTATTTTTTTACAAAAAATAACTAAAGATTACATAATATTTTTAGCTAAAAACTATTGACACATTATGTAAAATATGCTATAATAAATATAGATTAAAAAAATGTTCTTAGTAAAAAAATTTATACTAGGACACAACCCGCACGTTAGTGTGGATTAAATTCTATTCTTTGTTAAGCATACGCCATTTGTATGTGTTGACAGTTTAATATATTAGGCTTTAGTAAGGCCACTTAATATTACTACGTTTGGATATGGGGATGTCCAACTTTATTATATATTTAAAAAATTAGATTACTTCTAGGAGGATTTGGTATGAAACTCAGAAACTTTTCAAAAACTGAAAAAAATAATAAAGGAGAGAAAAACATAATGAAAAAAATTATTGTGGCAATTTTAACAGTGACTATGTTTATGGCAACAGGTATGAGTGTGTTTGCGTATACGACCTACAACAATTACGGCCAGGCTGGTACCGGATATGTCCCCGATTATTCTGGTACAGGTTCATATAACGGTAGCACATATTATCAGTACAATAATGGTACTGGTTACTATGGTTACTGGAATAACAACCAGTATTATGACTACTATGGTCAGCCGGTATATTCGAATGGATACAGTGCAGATGGTTGGTTTAACAACCAGTATGGGAATATGTTCAAGTTTACTTGGATTAAATCCCCGCAGGCTCCTGCAATTCGCGGTGATTATTTCCGTGCCGTATATGATACAGAGATGAGTTATTCTCAGAATAGTAACTATACCTACAATAATAATTATAACTATGGTTACAATTACGGTTATAATACTGGCTATAATTATGGTTATAACAACTACGGTATGGGAAATCCTCAGATGTTTGCTGATTACTGGCAGTATTCTAAGTATCAGCGGATGATCAGTATCTTAAATGGCACAGGTGGTGGTTATCAGAATAGCAATATCCTGGACGGCCGTGAGGTTAATGGTCAGTTGTGGCTCGACTTTGACAGTTGTATTCTAAGAGGTGAGGCAGCTAAGCTTTGCATTCGTGCAAATCAAGCTTGGTGGCAGCTTCCTCAAATTAGAGGAACTATGATCTTCCAGGATACGATGGGTCACTGGGCTATGGACGAGATTTCGCAGGCTTATGCTTGTGGACTTGTAAATGGTGTCGGAGGAAACTTCTACAATCCGGAGGCTACGCTTACGAACCAAGAGATGCTGGTTGTGTTCTGTAATCTTGTTGATCGGAGTTCGAAATACACTATTGAGAACTTCATTGATATGGTAAATGCCGGAGATGTTGCTCGTATTACTGAAGTATATTGGGGCAATATTGATGATGGATACGGAAACAATGGTAATAGCAATTCGTGGAGATTTACTACGAGTACGGTACCGCTTAATGTGGGTGATTACTTTGATTTAAAGGGAATCATCTCTAACTGGAATAATACCATTAAGTATTCTTCTAGCAATAGCCAGGTCGCTACTGTTGATAGCAGCGGCAATGTTAGAGCTGTAGGAGTTGGCAATGCCACGATTACTGCTACTGATAGTTATGGCAATATGGATACCGTAAACATTGTTGTTTCTGCTCCTGGATCCGACAAACCGGTTACAGATCCCACCAACTTCCGTTTCACTCAGAGTTCCATTACGGTACAAAAGGGTGAAAGGATTGACCTTTCAAGCTATCTTGAAGGAGCTACAGGAAACGTGACGTATGCCAGCAATGATACAAACATTGTATCCCTGTCGGGTGCTTACGCATTGGCAGTAAACGTTGGCTATGCTAACGTAACGGCTATGTGTGCTAATCAGACTGCTGTAATTTCTATTCAGGTAGTCGACAATAGTGCAGCACAACCTCTTAACATCTCGGTACAGTATGCAGACTTCAATGAGTCTGGTACACTTAACCTGATTGTAAGAGGGGTACCCACTGGTTACCACGTAGAGATTACAAGTCTTTACTCGCTTGTAAATGTCAATGAACAAAACATTGGCATGGATACCATGAAGAAGTTCCAGATTACTGGACTGCAGCCTACAACAGGGTATGATGCGGAAGGTCAGCCGGAAGGTGGACTGGACAGTGTCATTGTCAAGGTATTTGACGGAAACGGCATTCAGGTGTGGGAAGATCCCCAAGGCCATTACTGCCCGCAGCTGAACAGATACCATAACTAATCGAAAAAAGGACTCGGAAAATTCCGAGTCCTTTTTTTGCCAAAATTTACAAAGAATTATGTAAATTATTGATTTTGATAATAAAGTATGATATAATATATGTGTAAAAATTTCATTACCAACATTAGTAGTTTATTTGTTGGAAAAAAGTATCTTAATAGAGGAGGATTTTAAAATGAAAATTAGAAAGGTTTCGTTAATTCTGGCTATATGTATGCTTATGATGTGTTTTTCTAACATAACATTTGCAGACACTAATAGTTGGAATGCAGGAGCAAAAATCAACTATGTACCGTATGCAGGAGAAACTATGTATCGGACAAGCGATTGGTTTAAAGCCAATACGCAAGAGTTAGGACTGGAAGTGTATGAAGATTTAACCGTAAATGCATCAAGATGGGACGTACTTGCAGGAATGCTTAGAACTTATCAGGCATATTTAAGAGATAGGGGATATAACGTACTTTCTGCAAATGGAGCAACTCTTACTAATTTCAAAGACTCTGGGACATTAGAGCCTAATGCTCAAAGTGAAGCTAAAATTATGGTTGGAATTGAGATGTTATCTGGTGTGCCAGAAGAGGATGGTTTGTATATGCATATGTCAGATGATGTAAAAAGAGGTGAAGTAGCAAAAGTTCTTGCTGTACTTTATCAAAAGCTTAATCCTTCACAGCCTGTTAGAAACTATAACGGATTTAGTGATTCAGAAGGACATTGGGCTGAAGAGTATATCAAGTATTGTTATGAACGTGATTTGTTAGATGGTCGTGGGGAAGATGAGTTTGCACCTGATGGAAATATTACAAAAGAAGAAGCAATTCAACTTCTATGTAATATGAACGAGTATAATAAGGCGGATGGAATTAATCTTAGTCATATTGCAAAGGCAATAAATGAAACATATAAAGTTGTTTCTGCATATTATGGCAATACTAATTCTTCGTCTTCTACAAGTTCTTCATCAAGTTCATATACTCCAATTACCCCAAATGAGTATTCGTACACAGTTATGCCAAATAACAGAGTACAGGTAACACTAAAGCATGCTTCGAATAGGCAAGTTGATGTAGCGGCAGCGAATGAAAACATACGCATTACCGGACAAAATTCTAGCTCTGGTAAAACTACGGTTACTGTAGAAGGTATGTATAACGGTGATTCGTATTTGATTTGCAGGTACAGAAACTTAAGCTACAATGATCAGCTTCTAATTCCTATTTTCGTAAGAAGTAGAAATTCTAGTAGTTCAAGTTTGAAAGTTACGTTATCTCAGACAAATCTGTCACTTAATTCAGGTATGACTTATTTACTTTCAAATGATGTAACTGTAAGAAGTTCAAGTACAAGTTATGGGCCAAGTGTATATTACACTTCTACTAACTCCACAGTTGCTTCAGTAGACTATTACAGTGGACTTATTAACGCAAGGTCTAAAGGCTCTTGTTATATTTATATCTTAGGATATGGTGTAACAAAACGCGTTAAGGTTACTGTTTCGGGCTCGTCGTCTTCGTCATCATATTATCCTTATCTAGATAACTATTATTCAAACTTTAGTCTTAGCGAATACTATGGAGAACTTTATGTTGGACGTACACTTAATTTAAGAAGTAAAGTGTATAACAATACCGGAAATTCACTTAGATTTTCTAGTACAAATACTAGAGTTGCAACAGTAAGTTCAACTGGTATAGTAACGGCTAAATCGGCTGGATTTGTGGTAATTAGAGTATATTGTGGAAGTTCAAATAATAACTATTTGGAGTATCAACTTCAAGTGCTAAGTAATGGCTATTATGACTATGATATTCCAATTTCACAAATCAGTTTTACTGATGGCGACAATGTAACAATTGGTATAGGTGAGGTATTTTACTTAGACGATTATGTTGAAGTATATCCTTACTATGCTGATAGGGATGAACTGAGGTACAGAAGTGATGATACTTCTGTTGCAAAAGTAAATAGCAGAACTGGAGCAATAACTGGTATATCTGGTGGAAGAGCAATAATTACAGTGTATTCTGACTATGTTAATCGTTATTTCTATGTCTTCGTGGATAGCAATAAGGTAAAAGTTGAGGATATACAAATTGCAAATCCGACGGTCGAGATTTATGTGAATGCTACGTATAATCTTGCAAAAGATGTAACAGTGTTGCCAAGTAATGCTTCAAATCAGATGGTGTTCTACACATCAGAAGATATGAATATCGCTTTTGTAAGTGCATCAACAGGCTTAATAAGTGGTGTTTCTGTTGGAGAAACAAATATAGTGGTTGAGGCAGATGGAGTAAGGAAGAAGGTAAAAGTGGTTGTAAAAGAAGGCCAAGGTGGCACAGTCACACCTCCACCTGTAGACCCGGATGATCCGACTGATACTCCTATTCCAGATGACCCGGTTGTAAATCCTACGAACACTTCGCTTCTGTTTGTGACAAACGAAACGATACAAATACCTGTAGGTGGGGATTTTAATCCATATTCAGTACTTGCAGGAAACATTGATGGTGTTACTTTTTCGTTTTCTAAACCAGGTTATGCGGTAATGGAAAATGTAAGAGTAATTGGCGTTGCAAAGAGTAATGAAGTTTTTTATCTTATTGCAACAAACAAATATGGAAGTACTACCAGACTTCCTATAATAATTATCTAAAAAAGAAAGCTAGGCTACAAATTATGTAGTCTAGCTTTTTTCGAACTAAATAGGTTTTATACAGTGGTTTTGATTAAATTAAAATAAAGAAAGTTGTTCATATTGTTTTTCTTCCTTTATTTCCAAATCTTTAAATGTATAATCATGAGAGTCGTGTCCATTTGGAAAATCGAGTTTATCTTGTTTTCTTTCTTCAAATAGTTTTTCATAAGTCTTTTTTGTATTATAAGAAGATCTTTTAGGATTACTATCAATACTTGCAAGAGCTTTCCTTTCTGCTTCTTTTGCCATTTCATCAGAGACTAAATTATACTTTATTGCTAGATAAATATAGTCTCTTACCTGGGACCGTGTTAAGTCGTACTCCTCGCCAATGTGTGAATTAACGATACTGTCATATGTTTCGTACTGTGATGACACATACAAATTAAAAATCTTCTTTGCAAGAGCCACGTTTTCCGGATTTAATTTAATCATAAGAAAAAACTCCTTTCATTAAATTTAATGATTATATAAATCCTCTATATTTTAATTATAACATAAGAATTGTAATAATTCAATATTATTTAATTAAAATGTGATTTACATAAAAATTTGACAATTCGATTTAAATATAGTATAATATATATGTTAGTTTGTAGATTCGAAAAAACATTGTTAAATATAGCAGTATTGCTAGTTATATATAGAATGAACGTGGTTTTTATGTGTAGATTGAAAATTGAATAGATATTTAAGGGGGATTTTAATGGAAGAAAGAAGAAGGACTGATAGACTTAATAATTCCAGTCCTAAAAAGACTAATGTTAAAAGAAATACAAAAAAAACAAAGGATGAAGATGTTTTAGAAAAAAATTCTAAATTGATACGTGATACAAAATCAAAACTTAATCATAAAAATTCTTTGGAAATTGAATTTGAAAACATTGCTACAACTAAACCAGTAGTAGCAAAAAATAATAAACCAAGCATATTTGCAAAACCTAAGCTTAAAGTTATACCACTTGGTGGTATGAACGAAATAGGAAAAAATATTACATTATTTGAATATGATAATGAAATAATAGTTGTCGATTGTGGGTTAGCTTTCCCAGAAGATGATATGCTTGGAGTTGATTTAGTTATACCAGATATAACTTATCTTGAAAAAAATAAAGAAAAAGTGAAAGCAATAGTAATTACTCACGGACACGAAGATCATATAGGTTCTATACCTTATTTTTTACAAAAAATTAATGTACCAGTTTACGGTACAAAGCTTACACTTGGACTTATAAAAAACAAATTAGTAGAACATAATTTAGATAAAAAAGCAAAATTAAAATGCGTTAAACCACGTGACGTTGTAAAATTTGGAAAATATTTTAAAGTAGAGTTTATAAAAGTTACACATTCTATAGCTGATTCGGTAGCACTTGCTATAACTACACCAGTTGGAGTTATTTTTCATACAGGAGATTTTAAAGTTGATTATACTCCAATTGATGGTGAAATGATGGACTTTCAAAGAATTGCTGAACTTGGTAAAGAAGGTATAACACTTCTTATGGCTGATAGTACAAATGTACAAAGACCAGGTTATACTATGTCAGAAAGTAGTGTAGGTAAAGAATTTGATAAGATATTTACAAATTGCACTAAAAGAATAATTGTTGCAACTTTTGCATCTAACATTCATAGAATGCAACAAATTGTTAACTCAGCAGTAAAATGCAAAAGAAAAGTTGCAGTTGTTGGACGTAGTATGCTAAATGTTATGACAGTTTCACAAGAACTTGGATATATTAGTATGCCTGAGGGAACATTAATTGATATTGATAAAATAGGAAATTATAATCCTGAGCAGTTAGTAATTATTACTACTGGCTCACAAGGTGAACCTATGGCTGCACTTTCAAGAATGTCTGTTGGTGAACATAGAAAAGTACAAATTACAGCTGATGATTTAGTTATATTTTCATCTTCACCAATACCAGGAAACGAGAAATCTGTTGGTAGAGTAATAGATGAACTTGAAAAACTTGGAGCAGAAATTATATATAATCAATTAGCAGATGTGCATGTATCAGGACATGCTTGCCAAGAAGAATTAAAATTAATGCTAAGTCTTACTAAGCCAAAATATTTTATGCCTGTTCACGGAGAGTATAGATTTTTGAAACAACACGGGGAAATTGCTACTCAAGTTGGAGTTCCAAAAGAAAATATATTTATTATGGAAAATGGTAGAACTTTAGAAATTAGTAAGGATGAAGCTAAAATTACTACACAAGTTCCTTCAGGTATGGTACTTGTAGATGGACTTGGTGTTGGTGATGTTGGAAACATTGTTCTTCGTGATAGGCAATTATTATCTGAAAATGGTATGATAATTATTGTTGTAAGTTTAGACAGAAGAACTTCAAAAGTTGTATCAGGTCCAGACATTGTTACTCGTGGATTTGTATATGTAAGAGAAAGTGAAGACTTAATGGAAGAAATAAGAGAAATTGCTAAAAATGAACTTGATAGATGTGACAGAGAAAATATAAAAGAGTGGTCTAGCATAAAAGCTGCATTAAGAGAAGAGCTTATTCATTACATATATTCAAAAACAAAGAGACAACCTATGATACTTCCAATACTTATGGATGTAGATATGGATAGATACAAAAAAGAATAAAATGTAAAAGTCGCTATATATATAATTATAGTGACTTTTAATAAAATAATACTTATTGTGTTGAAACTATATATAATTGTGTTGTATAATATTTATGAAAGGGTGATTTTATGGAAGGAAAGAATTTATCTGATTTCATTAAATATGCATATAAAAAAAATAAAGTAAAAGATGTAACTGAAGCATTTGATGAATACCCACCAGAAAAAGAGTGGCATAAAGGAAAGATAGAAAATGTATTAAATGAACCTGAAAGTAAATATAATTGCTATAATATAGGTGATATTGTTTTTGTTAAGAAATACTATTATAACAATGGAGAAGAAGGTAATAATCATTTATTTATTATTGTTGACATTAACTATATTGCTGTTCCTATTGAGAGCTTTGGTATGCTTTTATCTTCTAATATTGAAAAGCAAAGCTATAAATCAAATGTATTATTAAAAAAAGATATTAAAAACGGTTTAAAAAAAGATAGTATAGTAAAAACAGATGCGATATATTTATTAAAAGAAAGCCAAATTTTATTTAAAATTGGTACAGTTGATAAAAAAATAGTTGAAGAATATAAGAAAATGTTTGTGGACTTTAATAAATAATAATAACAAAAGTCGCTATATAAAATTATAGTGGCTTTTGTTATGTGTTTACTGTTTAGCTACAATTTGTGCAAGAATGTTGAAAATACTATTATTTTAGTATATAATATTAATGTAATAATATTATGATTTTAATTAAAGTAGTGTAAGCGAAAATAAAGATATTTATTATATATTATTATTGAAGTTTATAGGAGTGAAAAAATGATAGATAGTTATGAAAGTATTAGTCCTACAGCTATTTTAACTGCTTATCCTAGAATGTTTACTGATATACCGTATGAAAAAGAAATATATAAATGGTTAAGTAAAAATTGCAATGAAAATGTTAAATTAAATAAATTACTAGCACCAGAAATAGAAGCTAGATATAAATTAACTAATAAATTATTTGAAGATACAGGAATAGAACAAGTACTAGAACTCGCAGCAGGTTATTGCTCCAGAGGCTTAATTTATTCAAAAAAAGGTATAAGATATGTTGAAATGGACTTAGAAAGTGTATCAAATAATAAAATAAATTTATTAAATGATATAGATAGCATAAACAGTAATCTAAATATTATAACTGGTAATGCTTTAAATTTTGATGATGTAATAAAATGTGAAGATTTTTTTGATATAAATAAGGAAATTGCAGTTATAAATGAGGGACTTTTTAGGTATTTAACATTTGATGAGAAGAAAAAAATCGCAATAAATATTTATAATTTATTAAAGAAATATAACGGAGTTTGGATAACTTGTGATGTTACACCAAAAAAGTTTTTGCAAAAGCAAGATAATAGTAATAAAGGGTTAAATGAAAATATTAATGTAATAACTTCAAGAAATACTTTAAACGATAGATTTGAAGATATTAATCATATTAAATCTTTTTTTAGAGATATTGGATTTAAAAGTATAGAAATACATAAATTTATTGAAATGAAAGAAGAACTTAAATCCTTTGATATACTTAATATAGATAGAAATAGTTTTGATGAATTACTAGAAAATGGAATTGTTGCAGTTATGAAAATATAAGGAGATAAATTGTATGAATATAAAGGAATTGGTCAAAGTTATGGGTTGTATAATAACATTATATGTTATTTGCTTTTTAATACTGCCAATTATATATACAAATTTTTACCCGGTAAGCAATGAGGCTTATATTATATTTTTTGTAGTAAACAGTATATTCTTTATTATATCTATGATATTTTTTACTAATAAAATAAAATACTATATAATAGCAGATATAATATATATGTTACTTATAACTATTTATTCAGGTGGTTCTTATGGAATTGGTATAAGTGGAATAGAATTAGATGGATTACATTCTACTGTACAAACATCAGGAGATTTTTTAGGAGCTACAATTGCAATAGTGTTAGTTTTAGTTATTCAATTTGTAATTAAAGGTTTAGTTACTATTTTAAAAAAGGAGAAATGATAAAATGGATAAAGAATTTGAAAGAAAATGTTATGAACTTGCATATTTGATATTTCCAGATGTGCACGAAACAATTGATGATTTAGAAGTAAAATATCCTATAAGAAGAATTAAAGAGGGAGCTTATGTTACAAGATATGCACCTTCTCCAACAGGTTTTTTACATACTGGAGCTTTGTTTACTGTACTTGTAAATAAAATTTTAGCTAGACAAAGTGATGGCATTTATTATTTAAGGATAGAAGATACTGATCAAAAAAGAGAAGTAAAAGGTAGTGTTAAACTATTTACAGAAGAATTAAAAAAGTTTGGATTAGAAGCTGACGAAGGTGTAGTAGAAGAAGGAAAAGAAATAGGCTATTATGGCCCATATACACAAAGCAAAAGAGCAGATATATACAAAATATGTGCTAAGCATTTAATTGAAAAAGGACTTGCTTACCCTTGCTTTTGTACTACTGAGATGCTACAGGCAACTCATGAAGCTCAAGAAAAAAATAAAGTTGTACCTGGTTATTATGGAATATATGCAAAATGTAGAAATATATCAATAGATGAGTCTATTGAAAGGATAAAAGCTGGAGAAGAATATATTTTAAGATTTAGATCAAGTGGTTCTCATCTTAACAAAACATCATTTATTGATGGAGCAAGAGGTAAGATAGAGATAGCAGAAAATGACCAAGATATTGTACTTATAAAAGCAGATGGGTTGCCAACATATCATTTTGCACATGTTTGTGACGACCACTTTATGAGAACAACTCATGTAGTAAGGGGAGAAGAATGGATACCATCAACTCCAATTCATATTGAACTATTTAAAGCTATGGGATTTGAAGCACCTACATATATACATGTACCACTTTTACTTGTTAAAGAAGGTAATAGTAAAAGAAAACTAAGTAAAAGAAAAGATAAAGAGGCTGCAGTATCTTACTTTTTAAAAGCAGGTTATCCGCCTGAAGCAGTTATTGAATATTTGTATACTGTACTTAACTCTGATTATGAAATGTGGAGAAACAAAAATAAAGAGGCAAGTAGGGACGAATTTACTTTTAAATTAAACAAAATGAGTTCAGCAGGTTCTCTTCTTGATATAATGAAACTAAATGATATTAGTCGTGAAATTATATCAAAAATGTCAGCAAAAGAAGTTTTGGAAAATGTACTTGCTTGGGCAAAAGATGAAGATAAAGAATTATATGATTTAGTTTCAAAAGACTTAGATTATTCTTTAAAAGTATTTAGTTTAGAAAGAGAAAATGTTAAAAAAATACGTAAAGATATAATAAAATGGGAAGACATAAGAGAAAACTTCTTTTATTTCTATAACTCATTATTCAGTCAAGATGTTGAAGAAAATGGGTATAATTTTGAATATAATGACAAGATAACAAAAGATGTTGTAAAAAATGTACTTGAAGCTTACCTTAATAGCTACAACCAAAATCATACAAAAGATGAATGGTTTGCTAATATGAAAAGCCAAGCAGATAGTTTAGGCTTTTGTACAGATATGAAGGAATATAAACAAAATCCAGATAAATATATTGGTAGTACTTCTGATTTTGCTACAATTATTAGAATTGCTATAACTAATAGAAAAAATTCACCAGATATATATTTAATAATGCAATTACTTGGAGAAGATGAAACTAAGAATAGATTTGCAAAAGCTATGCAAAATTAAGTTAATTAAAGAGGTAAATCAGAAGAATACTTATCAAAATAATAGGTGATATAAATTGATAGAAAATTTAAAAGAAAATAAAATAAAGCTTGAAAGATACTTAAGTGAAAGAGAGAATATAAAACTTGATATAGTTGATTTATCAAAAGTTTTAGCATATAAAAATGGTGTAAATATTACTTTAGAAGAAAAGCAGAAAAAACTTGAAAAAATGATTCCAAATACAAAGCATACAGTGTTTGTAATACTTGATGGTTTTGGATATTATAAGCTAAAAAATTTACCTGAAAATTCTTTTTTAAAGCAAAATTTAAAGTGTAAGTTAAAAACAGTAAATCCAACATCAACTGCTTGTGTGCTTACAAGTGTGATTTCTGCATCTTATCCAACTGAGCACGGAATTTTTGGCTGGTGGGATTATAACAAAGAGCTTAATCTTAACTATTATTCACTACTTTTTTCTGAAAGAAGGACGGGTACTTCTTTAAAAGAAAAGGGAATAAAGGTAGATGATATATATAAATTTGATACTATTTTTGATAAATATACATCAGATGTAAATTTTTACTCAGATAGAAAAATTGTAAATAGTGTTTATTCAGAAAAAGTAGCAGGAAAAAAAGCTAAAAAATATGGGTATTATTCTGTAAAACAAGCTTTTGAAAATATTTCTAAAAATTTGAAAGATGTACAAAACAAAACATTTAATTATTTGTATATTGATGGACTTGATTTGTATTCTCATATGTATGGAACAGATAGCAAAGAAGTAATGCAAGTAATATCTGCTGTAGAAAATGGAGTAAAAGAATTAGTAAATAATGTTAGTGACATTAGTGTTATTCTAACTGCAGACCACGGACAAGTTGATATGGCAAGTATGATATATTTAAATCAAAAAACTAATTTTTTAAA
>CANQLD010000021.1 GCA_947624625.1 uncultured Clostridia bacterium
CATATAGTGTATAAAAATCACGATACTAATTTTTATAACTTAGTAAAAAAGTATATACCAAATTATGAAGAAATAGATAAGTGGCTTAAAAGAAATGGTAATTTAATATTATTTTAATTGTTTTACAATTATAGTAACAAATCTTCTTTGTTATATGTATGATATAACAGGGAGGAAATGAAAATGGAGTGTATAAATAATATACAAGTTGATAAATACTTAAATAGATTTGATGAAATTTTAAATCAGATGTCAAATAAAATGTATTCATATGAAATGACACAAAACATAACGATTAATTTTATAAATTGTATGATACCACATCATCAGGCAGCAATATATATGTGTGAAAATCTATTAAAATATGCAAATTATGAACCATTAATAAATATAGCAAATAATATAATAAATATGCAAACAAAGGGTATAAAGACTATGCGTAAAATATGCGATACAACACCAAATTGCTGTAATTTAAAAAAAGATATAATCTGTTACATAGATAGATATTATGATGTTTTAAATAATATGATTTGTAAAATGAAAAATAGCCCAAAATGCAAAAACATAAATTTAGATTTTATAGATGAAATGATACCTCATCATAAAGGGGCACTTGGTATGTGTAATAATTTGCTTAATTTTTGTATAGATCCAAGGCTTGAAGAAGAGGCAAATTTAATATTAAAAGAACAAAGCACTGGAATAGTTGAACTTGAAAATATTAGAAAAAGTATATGTGAAAATAAGTTATAAAAAAATATAGTTTTTATTTACAATATATATTTAATATTATATAATTGCTTTAGTAATAAATGAAAGTGGTGTTAAATGTATGGAAAAAGAAATTATAGTTATAAATGGAACAGGTGGAAGTGGAAAAGACACATTTGTAAGTTTTGCTTCAAAATATGCAAAAGTATTTAACTTTTCTTCTATTGATAAAGTAAAGGAAGTTGCACGCATTATTGGTTGGAATGGGGCAAAAACAGAAAAAGATAGAAAATTTTTAAGTGATTTAAAGAGTCTTACAACTAAATATAATGATATGGCATTTAATAGTATAAAAGAAGCAGTTGATAATTTTAAGGTATCTAATGATGAAATTATGTTTATACATATTCGTGAGCCGGAAGAAATACAAAGAGCGGTTTTAGCTTTTAATGCCAAAACATTACTTGTAAAAAGAGATGGCCTTGAAAATATTACATCAAACTATTCTGATGCAAGTGTTGAAAATTATAACTATGATTTTATAATAAAAAATGATACTTTAGAAAATTTAGAAGAACAAGCAAGAAATCTAATTAAGAGTTTAAATATAACTTAAAATTAAATATGTTAAATAAGGTATGTGTAAGTGTATACCTTATTTTTTCTTTCCAAAATATATATTGATTAATTATTTTAGTAATGATATAATAAATTTTAAGGTGGGAATATGTATAAACTTCAAAAATTTTTTAATTATATGACTTTGATACTTGCAGTAGTTACTGTTATTTCTTGCTTTTATGTGACATATGCTAAAAAAAGTTATTTTATATGTGTATTACTTTTAATTTTAACACTTATATTTAACTCAATAAGTAGAGTATATAACAATAAAGACATAGATTTAACTAAAGAAGATAAGGTTTTATTAGAAGATTTAAAAAAGCAAAAAAAAGAAATTTTTGACAAAAATAATAAAAAATGATAAAATAATATTATTATGTTTATTAAGGAGAAAGGAAATGGCAAAAAAGATAGTCGCAATAGTAGGTAGACCAAATGTAGGTAAATCTACTTTGTTTAATGTACTTGCGGGAGAAAAAATAGCTATTATTAAAGATACACCGGGAGTAACTAGAGATAGAATTTATGCAGACTGTCAGTGGAGAGGCACTACATTTGAGATAATAGATACAGGTGGTATAGAGCCAGTATCAGAAGATATAATATTAAAGCAAATGAGAAGGCAGGCAGAACTTGCTATGGATATTGCAGATGTTATTGTGTTTATAACTGATGTAAAAGCAGGAGTTACAAGCTCTGATGAAGAAGTAGCACAAATGTTAAGAAAAACTAAAAAGCCTGTAGTTCTTGTTTGTAACAAATGTGACAGAGTAGGTACTCCACCACCAGAAATATATGAATTCTATAACTTAGGATTAGGTGAGCCTTATGCAATATCAGCAGGTAAAAAGCTTGGAATAGGTGAAGTATTAGATGCAATATATGATAATTTTGGAGAAATAGATGAAATACAAGATTCAGATGAAAAGATTAAAGTAGCAATAATTGGTAAGCCAAATGTAGGAAAATCATCTCTTGTAAATAAAATACTTGACGAGGAAAGAGTTATTGTATCAGATATTGCAGGAACGACAAGAGATGCAATAGATTCGCATTTTAAAAACCAGTTTGGAGAGTACATTTTTATTGATACTGCAGGAATAAGAAGAAAGAATAAAGTATATGATACACTAGAAAAATATTCTGTTTTAAAAGCAAAAGCTGCAATTGAAAGAGCTGATGTTTGTCTTGTTTTAATTGATGCTAAAGAAGGTGTTACAGAACAGGATGAAAAAATTGCAGGTCTTGCTCATGAAGCAGGTAAGGGAATAATTATAGTAATAAATAAATGGGATTTAGTAGAAAAAGATAATTATACTTTAGATAATTACAAAAAACAGGTGTATGATAAACTTGCATATCTTACTTATGCACCAATTCTTTTTATATCAGCTAAAAGTGGAAAAAGAGTAAATAAACTTTATGAACTAATAAATGAAGTAAATAAAAATAACAAATTGAGAGTACCAACAGGTATGTTAAATGATACACTTGCAGAAGCAGTCGCTATAACTCAACCACCTTCAGATAAAGGAAAAAGATTAAAAGTATATTATATGACACAGGTAAGTGTTGCACCACCAACATTTGTTGTTTTTGTAAATTCTAAGGAATTAATGCATTTTTCGTACTTGAGATATTTAGAAAATCACTTAAGGAAGAAATTTGATTTTAATGGTACACCAATACATATGATAACTAGAGAAAGAAAAGAGAAATAGGAGAATCTATTATGAATCTTTATACAATTTCTATATTTTTAATAACTTATTTGATATGTAGCATAAATCCTGCAATAATACTATGTAAAAGAAAAACTGGAGAAGATATTAGAAAGCTTGGAAGTGGAAATGCAGGAACTGCAAATGCAATAAGGGTACTAGGTAAGCCACTTGGAATGCTTGTAGTACTTCTTGATATTGCAAAAGTTTTTTTTAGTTTCATAATTGTTACAGGAGTTGGAAAAGTATTTAATCAAGATACTGATATAACTTTAAAATCTATATTTATAGTTGCTTCAGTAATTGGACACTGTTTCCCTGTGTATTATGGTTTTAGAGGTGGAAAAGGTGTAATAGTTGGAATTACATCTGCTGTTATTCTTGATAAAAAAATCGCTCTTGTGTGTATAATAGTTGGATTTATTGTATTGTTAATTACAAGGATAGCTTCCCTTGGTACATTGAGTGGTTTAGCTTTATATGTTATAATGACAATAATTATGATGCCAAAGTATATTTTTCCAATAATAATAAGTTCATTAATTGTAATGTTTAGGCATAGAGAAAATATACAAAGATTAGTGGCAAAACAAGAAAGTAAATTATGGTAAAGGAGAGTTTTAAAATGAGTGAAATTTTAGTTTTTGGACATAAAAGTCCTGACACAGATAGTGTAACATCTGCAATAGTTATGGCAGAATTTGAAAAAAAATTAGGAAATAATGCAAAGCCTTGTATTCTTGGTAAAATAAATAAAGAAACAAGATATGTGTTTGATTATTTAAATATTAATGAACCAGAAATGATTGAAAGAGTTGAAGAAGGACAAGAAATAATACTTGTAGACCATAACGAAGAAAAGCAAAGCATAGACGGTAGAGAAAATGCAAAAATTCTTAAAGTAATAGACCATCACACAATGGATTTTAAAGTAGGCTACCAGTTATATTATCGTGCTGAGCCAGTACGGATGTACTGCAACAGTGCTTTACAAGATGTATAAGGAAAATAACTTTGAAATAGATAAAAAACTTGCAACTTTAATGCTTTCTGCAATTATTTCAGATACTTTGTTATTTAAGTCACCAACTTGTACTAACGAAGATAAAGAGGTAGCAGAAGAACTTAACAAAATTGCTGGTATAAATATTGAAGAATATGGTCTTGCAATGTTAAAAGCTGGTACTGATTTATCTGATTTAACAGAGGAAGAACTAATTGATTTAGATGCTAAAGAGTTCGAAATTGGTAGTTTAAAAGTTATAGTTGCACAAGTAAATACAGCAAGTATTCCTGATATGTTGATAAGAAAAGCAAAAATAGAAGAAGCTATAAAAAATAAAATGGATGAGAAAAATCTTGATTTATTTTTCTTTGCAATTACTGATATAATTAATTCTAATTCACAAATTATTGCTTTAGGAGCAACTGATTTAGTAGAAAAATCATATAATGTAAAATTAGAAGATAATACTGCATTACTTGAAGGAGTAGTGTCTCGTAAAAAACAAATAATACCAGTGTTAACTGAAAATGCATAAAAATATTAATAAAAAACATAAGAAGAGGTAAATTTAAATGAGTACAAAGGACAAAATAATAAGTTTTGTAAAAAGTGAAATAATACTGTGTATTGCGACGGTATTAGCAATAATAACAATATTTTTTGTACCAATAGATAAGGAATACTTATCATATTTTGATGTTAATACATTAATATGTTTATTTTGCATGCTAGCAGTCGTTGCAGGGCTTAAAAGTACAAATGCTTTTGAACTTATTTCAAGAAAAATGATAAGCCTATTTCATAATAGAAGGACAATGATATGTGTTCTTGTATTTGGTACATTCTTTTTTGATATGATAGTAGCAAATGATATGTCCTTAATAACTTTTTTACCTCTAACTTATCTTGTTTTACACTCAACTAAAAATGATAAATATTTAGCATTTACATTTATTATGCAGACAATTGCAGCAAATATGGGTGGTATGATAACTCCATATGGAAATCCTCAAAATCTTTATTTGTACTCATATTATAATATTCCAACTGGAGAGTTTTTTAGAATATTATTACTCCAATCAATTACTGTTGCCGTGTTATTACTTATTTGTTGTTTATTTATTGATAAGAAACCATTAAAAATTAGAAAGAAATCAAAAATAATATTAAGTAAAAAAAGATTTGCCATATATGTAGTATTATTTATTATGGTAATACTTACAATTTTTAGATTAATACCTTATATTATTACTTTAATAACTGTAATAATTGCCATATTAATATTTGACCCTAAAAGATTTAAGCAAGTTGATTATGCACTAATTGCAACATTTTGCGTATTCTTTGTATTTTCTGGAAATATCGCAAGAATACCAATTATAAAAGAAGCAATTTCAAAAATAGTAGTTGAAAATACATTACTTGCAGGTATAGTTTCTTGTCAATTTATAAGTAATGTGCCAACTGCGATATTCTTATCTAAATTTACATCAAACTATAGAGATTTATTAATTTCTGTAAATATAGGTTCTTTAGGAATATTAATTTCTTCACTAGCAAGTTTAATAACATTAAAAGAATTCTTAAAGCATCAACCAAAGGAATTTCGTAAATATATATTAATGTATACAGCATTTAATACATTATTCTTAATTACATTACTGATAGTCACCACATATGTTAGAATATGATATTAATTAAATAAAAAATAAATAGATTTGTATCTTATTATTGGTACAAATCTATTTTTCAATTATTTAGTTTCAAGTTTTACAAGCTTTATTGTAACATCCGTATTAGTATTTGATGCATCAATTCGTATATCACTACCAGATGTATTTTTAAATTTAAAGTCAAGTGATCCATAGTATATTGTTGCGTCTTTATCTTTAGGAACATAGTAAACTCTTCTGCTATGTGGATGACGCTCAGTTACTTCTAAATTTGCAATTAAAACTGCATTATACATTGTACTGCTTATTTGGCAAAGTCCACCACCTGATATTTTTATCTTTTGCCCATATGTATCAAAGCCTACTGCTTTTTTAAATCCATTTGATTCATCCATTGGTCCAATAGTATTATTAAAAGAAAATTCTTCATCTTTTTTTACAATCGCACCATTTAGTTTAGATATTGCAAGAGCAATATTGTCAACTCTATTATTATCTTTATCATATAATGTAGAAGTATAAGCTGCAATTTCCGTTTCTACTTGCTGTGGAATAGTAGTATTTAGAACATTTTCGTCTATATTCATATTATCTTCTACATCAGTTTGATTTTCTAAATTTTCATTTGAGCTATTATTTTTATTCGAATTAGAATTAATATTTTCATTATTGTTACTTGTTTTAGTTTCATTTTCATAAAAATTATTATTTGATGCAAATACAGTATAAATTGCATAAGCAATAACTAAAACAATTATTATTATAACAATACTAATTATAATTTTTTCACCATTTGATTTATTTTCCATTATATTATCTCCTTGAAAAATACTATAATTAGTTTGTGTAATTTTATAATAAATATGATATTTTTTTAAATTTCTATTTCAATGTTATAAATATTTAGCCAATTTTCAATTTGAATTAGGTAAGCAAGTGTTTGAGGATATGTCATTAACTGTCCAAAAAGATTTTCACTTAAATTTGCTCCGTGATTTTTTAACATATTTTGTACATAGTCTTTATTTATTATTTTTAAAATTTTAGAATCTTTATTATCTAAAATATTTTGCATTTTAATTTCTACTAATTTTAAATATTTTGGGTCATATGTTTTAGGGTAAGGAGATTTTTTCCTATAAACAACATCTTGTGGCAACTCTTTTTCAAAAGCTTTTCTAAGTAAGTATTTTTCTGTTACAGTTGAGGAGTTATTTTTTATTCCTAGTTTAAGTCGTGCAGGTATGTTATACACATACTCAAATATTCTATGGTCGGCAAATGGAACTCTAACTTCTAAAGAATTTGCCATAGACATCCTATCTGTTCTTTCAACAAGACACATCATAAAATATTTAATTGTTAAGTAATTTATGCTTCTAAATCTATTTTCAAAATCATCATCCTTGTCTATAAATGTAACATTTTTTAAAGTTTCTTTTCTTTTAAAATCAACATATTCTCTAAGTTCATTTTCTTTTAAAACTCCTTTTTTTACTAAGTTATCTCTTAAATTCTCAGAAAGTGCCCAAGGAAAGCCATTATGCATACTTAAATGTTCTTTGTAAAACCAAGGATAACCTCCAAAGATTTCATCTGAACACTCTCCAGATAAACACACCTTAAAACCTGCTTTATTTATTTTATTACAAAATGCATACATTGAGCTATCTATATCTGCCATACCAGGCATATCTCTAGCAATTAAAGAAGAATTAAGCAGGTCAAATAATTTGACGTTATCAATTAAAACAGTTTTATGATTTGTATCTAAAAACTTTTGCATAATTTTAACATAGTCACTATCTTTTGTAAGTTGGTAATCATTTGCTTTAAAATCTTTATCATTACCAACATAATCTACTGAAAATGTAGTTAAGTCTTTAACATTATCCTTTGCTATTTTTGATAGAACACTTGAATCAAGTCCACCAGAAAGCATTGAACATATTCCAACATCAGATACAAGTTGTCTTTTTGTTGCATCAACAACTAAATCATAAATATTTGTTATAACTTGTTTCTCATTTTCGTAGCTTAGTTTTGTTTCTAAATCCCAATATTTTTTAATTTCAAGTTTATTATTTTTGTAAATAGCAAAATGTCCAGGTTTAATTTCATTGATATTCTTAAAATATGTATTTCCAGGACTATGAGCAGGACCAAGACCAATTAATTCCATTAGACCTTGTTTATCTAAAATAGCTTGTATATTTGGAGATTTAAGAATAGCTTTTATTTCAGAGGCAAATATAAAGTTAAGCTCTGCATTTAAATCTGTATTAAAAGAGTAGAAAAGTGGCTTTATTCCAAGTCTATCTCGTGCAAGAAAAATACTTTCATCTTTATCATTATATATTGCAAATGCAAAAATTCCATTTAAATAATTTAATGCATCTATTCCATATTCAAAATATGATGTTAGAACTACTTCAGTATCGCATTTAGTAGAGAAACTATAACCTTTACTTAATAAATTATTTCTTAATTCATTTGTGTTATATAGTTCGCCATTATATACAATGATATAATTTACTCCGTTATATTCTTTAGTCATTGGTTGTGTTCCATATTTTACATCTATAATACTAAGTCTAGTATGTCCAAAAGCAGTTTTTTTGTTAACAAAAATATTTAAAGCATTTGGTCCTCTTTTTTTTAATGTACTAGACATTTCTTTTATAACTATATCGTCTTCAATATTTTTTGAAGTATTTACATATCCACAAAAACCACACATAAATAATCACCCAATATATATTATGCTAATAATTATGCAAATGATAATTATATAAAATAATTAAAATGCAATATTGCAAAAAATTTTAATATATTGTATTATATAAAATAAATGAGGTGAGTCTTATGAGAATGTATGATATTATTCAAAAAAAGAGAGATAAAGAAGAATTAACAAAAGAGGAGATAGAGTATTTTGTAAGTGAGTATAGTGCAGATAGAATACCGGATTACCAAGCATCAGCACTTCTTATGGCAATATATTTAAACAAACTTACTTTAAATGAGTTAGCATATTTAACAAATGCAATGGCAAATTCTGCGTATAAACTTGATTTATCAATGTTAAAAAGAGAAGATAGATATATAATAGATAAACACTCAACAGGTGGAGTAGGAGATAAAGTAACTCTAATTGTACTTCCTATTGTAGCATCCTTTGGAGTAGAAATATGCAAAATGTCTGGAAGAGGACTTGGAATTACAGGAGGGACTGCTGATAAATTAGAGTCAATAGTAGGTTATGATGTAAATATGCCACTTGAAAAAGCTATAGAACAAGTAAAAGAGATAGGTCTTTGCCTTATATCACAAAGTGGTGATATTGCAATTGCTGACAAAAAGCTATATGCACTTCGTGATGTTACTGCAACTGTTGAGTCTACTGATTTAATAGCATCATCTATTATGAGTAAAAAAATAGCTTCAGGTGCTGAAAAAGTTTTGCTTGATGTAACAGCTGGTAGTGGTGCATTTATGAAAAAAGTTGAAGATGCCAAAATACTTGCAAATAAAATGGTAGAACTTGGAAAGCTTGCAGGAATTGAAACAAGAGCAGTTATTACATCAATGGATGAACCACTTGGAAGATGTGTAGGAAATAGTGTAGAACTAAAAGAAGTAATATCATTTTTGCTATCTGATGAAGATAGACTATTTGCAGACGATATAAAAGACTTAAGAGAAGTTGTTTTTGAAGTTGCAGCACAAATGATTAAACTTGCAGGTTTTGGAGATGATATTGAAATAAACAAAGATGCAATAGCTAAATCAATAATATCTGGTTCTGCATATGATAAGTTTATAGAGCTTGTAAAAGCTCAAGGTGGTAAAGTACAAAATGTACATTTAGACGAATATGATACAGATGTTGAAATGCCAGTTCTTAAAGATGAAGTAAGTTATTTAAAAGAAATAACTGCAGAGGCAAATGGAACTATTGTATCAATTGATGGTGGTAAAATTGGTGAAGCACTAGTATGTCTTGGTGGTGGAAGAAACAAAAAAGAAGATATAATTGATAGTGCAGTAGGATTTGAATTCAAGAAAAAAGTTGGAGATAGTGTAAGAGAAGGAGAAGTAATACTTAACTGCTTATTTAATGACAAAAATAAATTTAATGAAGCATTTAATTATATAAAAGACGCAATAACTATATCTTATGTTGATGATGAAAAAATTAATGAATTGCAAGGAAAGCCATATATACTAGATATTATTTAATTGACAATAAAATAATACTATGATATAATCACTTATGTAAAATGTTCATAACTAAAAAATAACTATTTTAAAGGAGGCTGTATTTGTAATGAAAAATGCAATTTTAAAACTTTGGCGGTGTATTGTAGGAGCAGAGTATGGTTTTACAGAAGAAGGAAATGAGCAGTGGTACTATTTTGTATCTTTGGTAATAAACTTAATGCTTATTTGGTGGTTAGGTTCACAAAGTGATGCGTTAGCATTTACTATTCTTGCATTCATACATTTTGTAACAATATATGTATATAGCTTAGTTGACGAAAAGGTATTTATGTCATATTTATATTTTGGTATACACTTGTTTTTGTTGATTATGGCACTTTTAACAAATTTTGTATGGGCTATTATATCTCTTTTAATTACAGTAGTATTTTCTCTTATTGCACCTGATTGCACAGGTAGTATGTGCTTTGGAAAAATGTTTGGATTTGAAGAAGATTCTATACTTATATTGGTAGAACATACTATTGTTTTAGGAGCATTTATATTAGTTGATTTTTTGCTTCCAATAGATTTGTGGTTAAAAATTGTATTTATTGTAGCAATGCTTGTATTACATCCAATAATTGATTATTTTGAAGGCTATTGCATTATGATTTCTGATTGTACTAATGAAGGTATTGAGGCTATAGTAAAATCTATAAAAAAGATTAAAAGGAATAAAAGATATTTTTAATAAATCTTAAAAAAGTTTTTTAAAACAGAGTGAAGTTTTCACTCTGTTTTGCATTAAAAAGATATCAACTATTGAAAAAAAGAAAAAAATATAGTAGAATAAAAACAGAAGTTAAGGTAAAACAAAATAATATAAAATAAAATATGTAAACTAAAGGAGTTAGAAATATGAATACACTATACATACATACATACATACATACATACACATACTAAGTAATTTAAAAAAAGAAAAAATAAATATGATTAATATAATAAAGCCAGAGTTAGAATATGGGTAAAATGTTCTAACTCTGGCTTTGCGCATTTAAATTAAGGGGGAAAGTATATGAAAAAACTAAGAAAAACAGGAATAAGTTTGATAGTGATGCTGATAACAATAGTAGTAATAATAATACTTGCAGCTTCAATAATAAACACAGTAATATATAATAATCCAATGAGTAATGCTAAAGAGGCAACATTTAGAAGTGATTTGCAAGAAATAAAAAATGCATATGGAATAAGACAAGGGGACTTAATGGCAAAATACAAAGGAGATAAAACAAAGATAAAAGAAGAAGACTATGCAGGTGTAGTGCATAAGAATTATGAAGGTGAAATACTTGCATTTGAAGGAGGACTAGCATATTTAGGAGAAGATAAGCAAAAACAAGAAATTGCAGAGAGTATGGACTATATAATAGGTAATCCAAATGATTCTGTATTAAAAGCAACTATAAATGCAAATTTTGCTTTTTGGGAGGATAAATATAAAACAAAAATAACTAAGGTAAAGTTTATAACAAAAAATAAAGTACCAAGTGGAGTAGTAGAGTCTTGGGACGTATCAGTAAAAAATAATGGAGCAGTAATGGCATGGGTAGTAAATGATGGAAATGGTGGATATGAATTAACAATAGGGGGAAATGGAAAAGTAATAGCAAATAGAGATTCAAGAACGATGTTTAGGAACTTTAGTGCAGTAAAGGAGATAGATATAAAAGCATTAGATACAAGTAATATTACAAGTATGTTTTGTATGTTTAATGGTTGTATAAATTTAACAAGTCTAGATTTAAGTAATTTTGATGCAAGCAATGTGGAAAATATGTGGTGGACATTTAGAGACTGCATTAATTTAAAAAGTATAAATTTTGGTAATAAGTTTGACACAAGTAAAGTGAAAGATATGTACCGTATGTTTAATGGTTGCAGAAGTTTAACAAGTTTAGATTTAAGTAGTTTTGATACGAGTAGTTTAACAAATATGAACAATATGTTTGATGGATGTAGTAGCTTAACAAGTTTAGATATAAGTAATTTTGATACGAGCAATGTAACAGCTATGGGTGGGTTGTTTGATGGTTGTTATAAATTAAAAACAAATATAACTATAAAAAATGCTGAAACAAATGTATATGAAAAAATATTCACTTATGCAGCCACAGAAGAAGGTGCAGAAATAACAGTAAATTATACAACTGAAACATCAGATTTAGTTGATAAAATGATAGAAACAAAATCTCCTAACTCAAATGTAAAAAAAGGAGAGCTAGTAAGTTAATAAAAGATAAAATAAAAAATAGGTTTGTACCATTTATTGATACAAACCTAATTTTTTTATATTATAGGAATTATCTCCAAATGTAAAAAATAATTATCATTAAAAATGGTGCATATAATATTATCAAATTTTAAGCTTTTAATTTGTATTCATAAACATTTTTCTGTATATCCTTTAAAATATGTAGAATACATAAGGTAATTACATTTTTCATAATAAAATAATTGCATATAATTAGGTAAATTATAATTTCTAAATTCAAACTCCATTGCAATATGAGTAGGTATATTTTCGTACAAGAGGAAAGACACATACTTAATTATTAAAAAATATTAGATAAACAAATGTAGAAAAATGTCGAAAATTTACATAAAAAATTAATCATATCACTTTATTTTTGAACATATGTTTGATATAATATAAAAAAGAAAAGCGAGGTGATATATTGAAATTAAGTTTAAAATATAATGTAAAAAATCCAAATAAAGAGCAAGTAGAAATAATTAATGATTTACAGTGGCATACAAAGAAAGTAATGAATATGTTGTTGTATGATATAAAAGAAAATAAAGAGACGATAGATGTTACTAAAGGAATAAATATAATAACAACACCAATATATAGAAAGTATAGACAAGAAAACTGGCATAGCAAATATTTACATTCTCATATGTTACAAGAAGCAATAATGAGTGTAATAGGAAGTTATAAATCATATATAACATTAAAGAAAAAATATGAAAAAGATAGTAAATCATTAAAAGGAGAGCCAAGATATCCAAGATACAAAAAAGAAAGCCAAGTACAAGAAATAGTATTTACGAAATATGCAGTAAGAATAGAATGAAATAAATTAAAATTATCAATATCAAAAGAAATGCAAGAAAAAAATAAAGTAAAAAGTTTAAATTTTTTAATACCAAGAAAATTAAAAAAGCAAATAATAATTTCAAGCATAAAAATGATAAAGATAAAAAATAAAAGAAAAGAAATAGAAATGAATATAATATATGAAAAAGAAGAAAAGGAAGCAAGTAAAGAAGAAAATATAATGGCAATAGATTTAGGAGTAAATAATATAGTAGCTTGTACAAATAAAGATAATAGAGAAATGATGCTAGTAACAGGAAGGGAAGCAAAAAGCAAGAATAAATATATAAATGAGAAAATAAAGCACTTGCAACAAATAAAAATGAAAATGGTAGGAAGTAAGAAATACAAAGATACAAAACAAATAAAAAGGTTAAGGGAAAAAAGAAAAAATTATATGAATACATTTATGCATAAGGTATCAAGAATAGTAATAAATTATGCAGTAAAGAATAAATGTTCAAAAATAGTAATAGGAGACTTAAAAGATATAAAACAAAATATGGACTATAATAAAGACTTTGTACAGATACCATTAGAGGAATTAGTAAAGAAGATAGAATACAAAGCCAAATTAGAAGGAATAGAGGTAGTAAAAATAAGTGAGAGATATACATCAGGAGTAAGTGCAATAGATAAAGAAGAAATAAATAAAGAAAATTACAATAAAAAAAGGAGAAAATATAGAGGTTTATTTATAACAGAGGAAGGTAAAGAAATAAATGCAGATATAAATGGAAGTCTAAATATATTAAGGAAATATGTACAAAATTATATTCCAAATCAAGAAATTGTGATGGATAAGGGTCGAGAACAACGACCAATAAAGAAAAGAGTAGCCTAAAAGTATAAAACTTAAAGACTACATCTCTTTATAAAGAATACTGCTACTTAAGTAGCAGTAGAGTGAATCGAAGATTCACTTTTGTTCTAAGTTAAAATTAATAAAAGATTTGTTTTAGTTGGTAAATTTATTGACAAATTTTAAATTTGTTATATAATATTATGTAAATAATGGAGGGCTAATATAATGAGAATTATTGCAGGAAAATACAAAGCAAAAAGACTTGTAAGTCCTAAAACAGAAAAGACAAGACCTACACTTGATAGAGTTAAAGAGGCTCTTTTTAGTATATTAGAGCCATATATTAAAGAGGCAAAGGTATTAGATCTTTTTTCTGGTACAGGAAATTTAAGTTTAGAAAGTATAAGTAGAGGTGCTGCATTTGCTTGGATGAATGACAAAGAGAAACTCAGTATTTCGACAATAATATCAAATACCAAGTTGACTAAAAGCGAAAAATATGTTAAAATAACTAACAAAGATTACATTAAATGTTTAAATCAAATTATTAAGGAAAATATAAGATTTAATATTATATTTCTTGACCCACCATATGAAAGCAATCTTGGTATTAAAACTCTTGAATTTATAGCAAGTAATTATGAAAGAATACTTGAAGAAAATGCTATAGTGGTGTATGAAACAGATAAAGCTTTTATAAATAGCTTGAAAGATAAAAGTATTCTTGAAGAATTTGTAGACTTAGTTTGTGTTGATACAAGAAGTTATGGAAATGTAGTGTTAAAGTTATATAAATGGAGGGATTTTTAATGGAAATTTTCACACTATTAGAAAATTTAGAAGATTTATTAGATAGTGGTTCTAAAGTACCATTTTCTACTAAAGTTATGGTTGATGTAGAGGAACTAAGAGAGGTTCTTGAAGATATAAGATTAAAACTTCCTGACGAATTAAAACAGGCAAAATGGGTAAAAGAAGAAAGACAAAGAATTATTGCAGATGCAGAACAAGAAGCAGACAATATTATAAAAGACGCACAAAATAAAATTGTTAATTTAGTTGATGAACATGTTATAACACAGCAAGCATTAGCACAAAAAGAAGAAATAATAGAAAGTGCAAATAAGGTTGCTAAAGAAATAAGTTTAGGAACACGTGATTATGCTAATCAAATACTTGAAAAAGTAGAAGATGTTTTAAAAGAGTCACTTGATGTTGTTCACAATAATAGAAAAGAATTAAGTTAAAACTAAAAAAGAGTGTGAGGTTGGTGTGCATTTATGGGAAGAAAAAGGAAATCTTCTAATAAAAGTAGAACTAGAAAAACAAAAAAGAAAACATTTACAAATGATTTGTTAGGTGGAATACTTGTTGTTCTTGGTATAATAGTTTTTGTATTTTTGAAATTCCAAAATATAGGTACTGTAGCAGGTATAATTAAGAATTTTTTAGTAGGCTTTTTTGGCTTTACTTCTTATCTTATACCTATTGCACTTGTTGTAATTGGAATAAGAACTATATATTTAGATGAAAAGACTGATATATCGAAAGATTTGTTAAAAGGGCTGTATCTAGTTGTAATGGTATCTGCAACAGTTGCAGTTTATGCAAATTCTTCATTTAATTTATTTGATAACTTTTTAAAGAATATAATTGATGAGTATAATTTAGCAGTAGATGGAGCAAATGTATCAGGAATTGTAGGACTGCTTATTGCAACTACATTTACAAACTTTGTTGGTGTTATAGTATCAAGAATTTTGCTTACATTTTTAACTGTTATATCAGCACTTATTGTCTTTAAGATGTCATTTAAAGATTTGTTTTATGGAATATACAATATATATGCGTATATATATAATGCAGTAGTATCAGTTATAAACATATTATTTGGCTCTGACGAAGATGGAGAAGAAACAGAAGGCTCAGAAGAAGAACCAAAACTTTCAAGAAGACAAAGAGCAAAATTAGAAAAAGAGGAAAAAAGAAAAGCTCTACTTATGAAGGAAAAAGGTAATCCAAATAATGTAGAAGAAAATTTAACACTTGATAAAACAGAACAAATAGAATTTGATTTTAATAAACTAGGTGGAAAACCAAGTGAAAAAGAACTTCAAGCAAAGCAACAAAGAGACGATTACTTTAAAAAGCAAAAAGAACAAAAAGAAGACAAATCTGTAAAAGAAGTACTAACTCTTGACCATACTGCTCACGCAGAAGTAGATAATTATGAATTTCCTTCATTAAATTTACTTGGTAAACCTAAAGCTGGGGAAGCATTTGACAAAAAAGCAATACATTCAACTGCAGTTAAATTACAAAAAACATTAGCAAGTTTTGGAGTGGAAGCCAAAGTTACTAATATAACAAAAGGACCAACTGTTACAAGATATGAATTAACACCAAGTACAGGAGTAAAGGTAAGTAAAATTGTTAATTTAGCAGACGATATAGCATTAAATTTAGCTGCAAAAAGTATAAGAATTGAAGCACCAATACCAGGTAAAGCTGCCGTTGGAATAGAAGTTCCAAATAGTGTTTCAGAATCTGTTTTTTTACGTGAAGTAATAGAATCAGAGGAATTTCAAAATCATAAATCAAAACTTGCTTTTTCACTTGGAAAAGATGCAGCAGGCGAAATTGTAGTAGGGGATATTGCAAAAATGCCTCATACTTTAATTGCTGGTGCAACAGGTTCTGGTAAAAGTGTATGTATAAATGCACTTATTGTTTCAATACTATATAAAGCAAAACCTAGTGAAGTAAAAATGATTTTAATTGACCCAAAAATGGTTGAACTATCTGGATATAATGGAATACCACATTTGCTTATTCCAGTTGTTACAGATCCTAAAAAAGCAGCAGGTGCATTAAACTGGGCAGTTCAAGAAATGGTAAATAGATATAAACTATTTGCTGATAAAGGTGTAAAAGATATCAAAGGATATAATGCTATAATAGAAAAAGAAGAAGGAATAAAACTTCCTCAGATAGTTATAATTGTTGATGAACTTGCAGACCTTATGATGGTAGCACCAAATGATGTAGAGGACGCAATATGCAGATTAGCACAAATGGCAAGAGCTGCAGGTATGCACCTTGTTATTGCTACTCAAAGACCATCAGTTGATGTAATTACAGGTATTATTAAAGCAAATATACCATCTCGTATAGCATTTACTGTATCTTCACAAGTAGATTCAAGAACTATACTTGATATGGCAGGAGCAGAAAAATTACTTGGAAAAGGTGATATGTTGTATTTCCCTGTTGGTGAAACAAAACCACTTAGAATACAAGGAGCATTTATTTCAGAAAAAGAAATAGAAAAAATAGTAGAAGAAATAAAGAAAAAATCTGAAACAACATATAGCGAAGCAATTATAGAAAGCATAGAAAATGCAAATAGTTCAAATAAAGATACTGATACAGAAGGTGGAGATGATGCAGATCCAATATTAAATGAAGCAATAGATTTAGTTGTAGATATGGGACAAGCATCTGCTTCAATGCTTCAAAGAAGATTTAAAATTGGATATTCAAGAGCAGGAAGAATAGTAGATCAAATGGAAGCAAGGGGCTTAATATCAGGCTATGAAGGCAGCAAACCAAGGCAGGTCCTTATATCTAAATCAGAATGGCAAGAATTAAAACTTGGAAATAGTGATACATCATCAAATAATGAGGATACTTCGAGTGATAATGCATCTGAAGTATTAGATATACCTAGAGATTATGAGTCAAATGATGCACAAAATGAGATGGCTCATGAACAATCAAAAAGATCAAAATATAACATTAAACTATAAAGGAGAAAGAAATATATATGGCAATAAGAGAGTTAATATACGATGGAAATAAACTATTGCTTGAAAAATCAGAAGAAATAAAAAATATAGATAAAGAAATTATAGAATTATCCAAAGATATGCTTGATACTATGTATAAGTATGACGGTTTAGGGCTTGCAGCAGTACAAGTTGGAGAGCTTAAAAGAATGATAGTGTATGATTGCTCATACATAGACGAAAAATCAAAAAAGAAACCAGTAGTAATGATTAATCCTAAAATTGTATGGACATCAAAAAACAAAGTGTTAGTTGAAGAAGGATGCCTTAGTTTTCCTGATGTATTTGAAAATATTGAAAGGTATGAAAAAGTTAAAGTTGAATATATTGGAATAGACGGTAAAAAAAGAATAAAAAGTGCAAAGGAAATGGAAGCAATAGTAATTCAGCACGAAACAGATCACTTAGATGGAATTGTATTTTTATCTAGAGTTGATGAAAAAAATAGAAAAAGAGGAAAAAAGAAATGAAAATGAAGAAAAAAATTTGGTTAACAATACTTGTTGTCGTTGTACTTGGAGCAGTAGGAGCAGGAGTATATTTTGTTAAATCATATAATAATTCAGAAAAGGGTTTAACAAAAAAATATTATGCTGAAATAAAAGAAAGCTTGCCGCTTGATGAAAAAAGAACATTAATAAAATTAATTAAATCAGACTTTAATTTAGATAATGTGGAAGACTATATTGGAATTACAGGAATTGAAAAACATAGTGATGAAAGTAATAGCATTAATTCAAAAATAAATTCAACTCTTGAATTATATCAAAACGTAGAAATTGTGTATATTGATGGAAAAAGCAAGGAACTAAAAAATTATGCAAGTGAAATGTCTTTCTATCCAGAGGTAAAACTAGAAACAAAAAATGATGATAAAAATAGGTACATTTTTGTAAGTGATGAAAGTAGCGGTAATGTGGTATTACTTATACTAAGAGAAAACAATTTAGTAAATATCGTGAAAGATTCTATTCAATCAGACTTTAATGGTTACACTATAAATGTTACCTTTGATGCAGAAAATTCTTCAAAAATAAAAATAAAACTAGATAATTATGCAAGATCATATTTAACCGCAGTAAATGATGAAATGCCACTTGAATTTGAAGATAAAAATATAAATAAAGATAATTACAGGGCAACATATCTTGCAAATAAATTTTGCAAATATAAATTAGAAGATATAGATAATGATAATAGATTAGAATTAATTGGAATACAAAATGTGCTATACTTAATAGATGCTGATAGTAATACTGATATGGAAAAAACTGCAGGTGTATTAGAAACAACATTTAAAATAGACGATAATAATAAATTAGTGTATAATAAAGTTGAAGTAAAACAAAAATAATAAAAGTAAAAAAGGCATAAAAGTTATTTATGCCTTTTTCTAAAATAAAGGAGTGTAATAAATATTTATGAATAAAGACTTAAAAATTGTATTTATGGGAACACCTGATTTTGCAATGTGTTCATTAAAAGAATTGGTAGAACAAGGAGCAAATGTTGTTGCTTGTTTTACAAATCCTGACAAACCATCAGGTAGAGGGATGAAAATGGCAGAATCTGAAGTAAAACAGTATGCTAAATCACAGAATATACTAATATATCAACCAGTAAAACTTAGGAAAAATCAAGAGGTATTTGAACTTTTAGAAAAAATAGCACCTGACATAATTGTTGTAGTAGCATATGGAAAAATACTTCCAAAAGAAATATTAGATATTCCAAAAATTGGATGTGTAAATGTACATGGTTCATTACTTCCAAAATATAGAGGAGCCGCACCAATGCAATGGGCACTAATTAATGGTGAAAAAGTAACAGGTATTACAACTATGTTTATGGATGAAGGGATGGATACAGGAGATATGTTACTTAAAGAAGAAGTAGAAATAACAAATGAAGATGATTTTGAATCTTTACACGATAAAATGAAAGTTGTAGGAGCAAAATTACTTGTGAAAACATTAGATAAAATAGCAAGTGGAGATATAAAAAGAATTAAGCAAGAAAAAGAAGGAACTATTGCACCTATGATAGATAAAAGTATGACAAAAATAGATTTTAACAAGAAAGGAATAGAAATATATAATTTTGTAAGGGGACTTTCTCCAGTTCCTGGTACATATATGGAACATGAGAATTCTAAAATATATAAAGTGTATAAAGTAGAATATAAAGAAGAGAATATAGAAGATGTACCAAATGGACAAATAATAGAAGTTACAAAAAAATCTCTTAAGATAAAATGTGCAGATGGATATATTGATATAAAAAGAATACAACCACAAAATGG
>CANQLD010000022.1 GCA_947624625.1 uncultured Clostridia bacterium
ATTCTTTTATATCGTTTGTATTTGTATATCTACTACCAGCAAAAAAGCTTGAAGCACTTGCACCAATTCCAATATACCCTCCTTGATTCCAGTAATTTAAATTATGCAATGACTCAAAACCATATTTAGAAAAATTTGAAATTTCATACTTAAGAAAATCTGCTTTAGTTAGTGTATCTTCTAAATATTCCTTCATTTTATATTCTTCGTCTTCGTCACAAAGACTTAAATACCCCTCTTTAATTAAAAAATCAAGCTTTGTATTTTCGTGAAGTTCTAAATTATATATAGAGATATGTTTAATATCATATTTATTAGTAAGCTTAATTATTTCATCTATTTCAGCTTTAAATTTACTAAAATCTATATTTGGTAATGGATATATTAAATCAATTGATATATTATTAAATTCTAACTTTTTTGTATCTTCTAATGTATTTAAAAAATCACTATATAAATGAGTTCTACCAATACTTTTTAAAACATTATCATAAATTGTTTGAAGTCCAATGCTAAGTCTATTAATATTTAAATCTTTATAGCTTTTTAATTTGTTATAGTCAACTGTTCCTGGATTTACTTCAATTGTTATTTCTTCTATATTATTTGAAAAAAGATTTATTATATTCATTATTTTAGCAATATATTTACTATCAATATATGACGGTGTACCACCGCCAAAATATATCGTTTTTATATTATATTCACTAAATATTTCCGCATTTTGTAATAATTCTTTGCATAGTGCATTAATATATTCTTCTATTAATTCGTCTTGATTTGCACTAGAACAAAAATCACAATAATAACATCTTGATTTACAAAATGGAATGTGGATGTATAATCCTATTTCTTTATTCATTTATTTACCTCATTTTAAGCAATTATTCCAAGATAGCATTTCCACGCAAGAACCCTTTTAACTGCATTATTTATATCTTCTTCATTTACTGTTTTGTTATTTACTGCATTTAATATTGCATTAACTGTTTCAGCTAAATTTGATGTTATAAGTAAATCATTACCAGCATTTACTGCCTTAATAGCTGCATCCGAAACAGAATATATATTTGCAATTGCTCCCATTGCTAAATCGTCTGTCATAATTACACCAGTAAAGTTAAATTCATCTCTTAAAAGATTATGCCAAGATTTTGAAAGTGAAGCAGGATTTTCATTATCTTTAAATGCTACAACATTATGTGCAACAAGAATGCTTTGTGCTCCATTTTTTATACCTTCTTCAAATGGTATAAAATCAGAATTTCTAAATGTTTCTTCACTTCTATTATCTCTTACAAAGTCTTTATGTGTATCTGCATTATTTCCATATCCTGGAAAGTGTTTTAATGTCATACCCATTTTTTTACTGTTATAATAATTTGTCATTTCAGCTACATATTTACCTGTTTCTGTTGCATTTTTCCCAAAACTTCGGTCATATATAAAATCATTTGGATTTGTTGATACATCAGATACTGGAGCTAGATTTACATTAATTCCTAAAGAGGCAAGTAAAGTAATTTTTTCATTTGCGTCACTTTTTAGTAAATCAAAGCCACCTTGTTTATATAATTCTTGTGGCGATTTAAAAGGTGTGCTCCTAAACTGTGAGTAATGGCTAACTCTTGTAACTGTTCCACCTTCTTCATCTACTCCAATTAACATTTTAATTTTACTTGCATCTTGATAACTTTTTATATTATTTGTTACACTAGTTTTAGTTTCCTCTTTAAAATCTCTACCAAACAAAATATATCCAGCTGGATTATAGTTTTTTATTTCATCTAAAGCACCTGTTTCAGGACATCTTGCAAAGCACATTTGACCAATCTTTTCTTTTAGAGACATATTTTTCATTATATTTTCTGCTTTTTCATAGTACTTTCCAAATAAGTCTTTAGATACAACAGATACATCTTGTTTTTCTGCGTTATAATCACTTGGTACATTACCTTTTATATTAGATATATATTCTTTTATTTTACTACTTCCGTTAAATACAAAAAAGTATAAAGCTATAGCTACTAAAATAACTAGAATTACTGAAAGCATAATAACAAAAACTTTTTTATGAGACTTTTTTTGTTTATTTTGCTCTTCACTTCTTCCTTTTCTTTCCATACAATACCTCCTATTATATAGTATTTGCTATTTCAACAATTTTATCAAGTCTATGTTTAAGACCTGATTTTGAAATATTATAATTACAATATTTAGAAAGTTCGTCTAGACTTGCATTAGGATATTTTTCTCTTAAAAAAGCAGTTTCTTGTAACTTTTCACTTAATGTATTAAATTTTCTTTTTTTCCTAATCTTTTTTATAGCTTCAATTTGCTTAACAGAACTATTAATTGTTTTTGATAAATTTGCAGCTTCGCAGTTTATTGTTCTATTAATTGTATTTTTTACATTCTTTTCAACTCTTACTTCTTCATAAGAAAGCAAACAATTAGTTGCACCAAGCAAACTTAACATTAAAGATATTTGCTCAGCCTCTTTAATATATATAACATAAACATTACTTTTCTCTCTACTTAAAATCTTAGGCGTAAAATCAAGAACAGAAAGTAAGTCACACACATAATTTGAACACGATTTACTCTTAAAAGTTACTTCAAAGTGATAGTCATATTGTGGATTAACAATACAACCTGAACTTAAAAATATTCCTTTAAGTATCTCTCTTATACACTCCTCTGAAAGCTTTGATATATCAAAATATATGTTATATTTTTCGTCAATTTCTTTTTTCTGTTTTACAACTGTTAAGTACTCGCCAAACTTTTCAGCATTAAGTAACATCTCACTATATTTTTTGTTTGAAAAATTATTTAATATTTCCTCTTTAATATCTGAAGAAAAAGACATTTTATCACCCAAAAACAAAAATTAATTCTTTATAAATTTTATCATATATATAGAAAAAAAACAAGAAACAACAAAACATATAATTATCTTATTGTTTCTTAAGAATTATTAATTACCACTATACCTTATAACTACAACTCTATCATTATTTGCTAAATCTTTTACGCATTTTATATATCTATACTCGTTATATTTTGAAATGATACTTTTAAGTGCCTCAAGTTCGTCATATCCAATTTCAAATATAACAAGTCCATTAGAATTTAAATGTCTTTTTGCCTCTTTAAGTATAGCATTATAAAAGTAAGTACCAGAAACTCCGCCATCAAGTGCAATAATTGGTTCTTTTTTTACATACTCATCTAAATCCTTAATATCTCCACTTTTTATATATGGTGGATTTGATACAATAATATCATATTTATTATTTCCTAAATTTTCAAATAAATTACTGCATACTACTTTTATATCTTTTTTTACATTATTTAATTTGATATTTTCTTTTGCAACATCTAAAGCATTTAACGATATATCAGATAAAGTAACTTTTGCTATATTTGAATTATTTGCAATTGATATTCCTAAAGCTCCACTTCCAGTACACATATCAAGCATTGTATTTAAATTTTCATTATTAATATATTTAATTGCCTCTTCTACAAGAATTTCGCTATCTTGTCTTGGAATTAACACATTTTCATTTACAACATACTCTTCATTAAAGAAATTTTGTTTGCCAGTAATATATTGTAATGGTATTTTTTCAAAATAGTATTTATTTAAGTTATTAGTTATACTATCAATTTCATTTTGTTCTAAAATTCTAGTATTTAAATCAAGTAGCAATTTATCTTTCTTAGTGTTTAAAACTGAAGAAGTTATAACTAATATATCATTTCTTGTAAAATCTATATCTTTTAAATTATCACTAACATACTTGTTTATAATTTCATTAATTGTATATCTCAATTTAATTCTCCCTAAAATACAATATGAGGGCAAAGACTGCCCTCAATATATAAATTATTTTTTACCATATTTTTCATAGAATTTAGCTGCTCTACCTTGATTAGATATTGCTTGTTTTTGACCTGTAAAAAATGGATGACATTTACTACAAGTATCAACTCTCATTTCTTCTTTAACAGATTGAGTTTCTATAACATTTCCACAAACACATTTTATTACAGCTTTTCCGTATGTTGGTTGTATATCTGTTTTCATTAAATTCACCTTCCTATAATAGTTTCAAATTGTTACTAATATATTTTAACATATATAAACTTAAAAAACAAGCTTTTTTAAAAATTTTATGTAAAAATAGATTTTTAAGACAAAATAAGATAAAGACTAAGAGAGCAAATAAAATTTGCTCTCTCAGAATTTGTAACAATTAAAAGTTACTTACGCCAATCTTTGCCAAGATCATTGACAACTGTTCCGTACTCGTTTACAACCTTGCCGTCTTCTTTGACAGAACCAACAATGTGGCCGTTTTCGTAATACTTGGGGGTGTTACCAGTCGATACTTCACCTTTTACATGGCCTCTTTCATCATAAACTTTTTTTGACATAATTTTTTCTTCCTTTCAAAAAATTTTTTAAAATTTGTCCAGCTACTTAAAGTATGCCTTCTCTATCATTAGTAAATTAGCTTCACTCCTTTCAAAATTTTTTTGAAATATTGATACATAGCTTATAGCTTAGTATCCTAAAACATTGGCAGATAAAACCATGTCTTTTAAATCCTTCTTAAAAATGTTTTTGAATAATACTTATTTAATTTAACATTATTATACTACACTTATCATTATTTGTCAAGAAATATGTCATATAATATAAAAATTTCATATAATAAATTAGGAGGTGAAATTATGTATATTTGTCCACAAAACCTTGCTAAATACATATTATGCCATAGCAATTTAAAACTTCCAATTAATAACTCACATTATATTACTGGAAGTGAAATATCATTTTTTTCTAATATAATGTGCGTAGAAAATGAACTTACATGTTTAACAAATAACTTAAAATGTTATATAACAAGTTGTAAAAATAATTACTTTAGGTAGTTTTACTTAAAAATTATTGTTTTTTTGTACAGTTTATGCTATACTTTTTTAAGTACTTAATTAATATATTTTGGGGGAATTTATATGGAAAAGTTTATTATTGAGGGACCATCTAGACTTACTGGAGAAGTTAATATAAGTGGGGCAAAAAATGCAGCAGTTGGTATTATACCTGCTACTCTACTTGTTAACGGTAAATGCCATTTAGAAAATGTTCCTGATATTAGTGATATACGCGAATATATAGAAATACTTAAGTCATTAGGCTCAAAAATTACATATATTACAAAAAATGAAATGATAATTGATAATAGCAATATAAAATCAGCTATTGCCTCATATGATTTAACAAGTAAATTTCGTTCTTCATATTATTTACTTGGTGCATTGATTGGTAGATTTGATAGTGTAAAAATTGGTTTACCTGGTGGATGTAATCTTGGTGCAAGACCTATTGACCAGCATATAAAAGTATTAGAGAAACTAGGTGCTACTGTAACTGTAAAAAGTGGTAATGTAATTGCAAAAAAGACTCATAAATTAAAAGGAGAACACATTTTTTTAGATGTAGTTAGTGTTGGAGCTACAATGAATTCAATTCTTGCAGCTACTCTTGCTGAAGGTACAACTATTATTGAAAATGTTGCAAAAGAACCACATATTGTTGATCTAGCAAACTTCCTAAATGCTATGGGAGCAAAAATAAGTGGAGCTGGTACTGATACTATAAAAATTGTTGGTGTAGAAAATTTAAAACAAGTTTCAAGCTATTCAATAATTCCTGACCAAATTGAAGCAGGGACTTTTATGGTTGCTGCAGCTGCAACAGGTGGAGATTTAATTATAAATAACTGTATTCCTAAACATCTAGAATCAATAACTGCTAAACTTATTGAAGCTGGTGCAAGAGTTGAAGAATTTGAATCTAGTGTAAGAGTAAGCTTAGATAAAAAACCAAATGGATTTAGCATTAAAACAAGTCCACATCCTGGTTTTCCTACTGATATGCAACCACAAATGTGTGTACTACTTTCTATATGTAATTCCACAGGAATAATTGTAGAAAATATCTGGGAATCTAGATTTCAATATACAGACGAACTTATAAAAATGGGTGCAAAAATAACTGCACACGGAAATACTGCAGTAGTAAAAGGAGTCGATAAACTTTATGGTTCTCCTGTAAAAGCATACGATTTACGTGCAGGTGCTGCTATGATTATTGCTGGAATAGTTGCCGAAGGACGCACAGAAATATCAGATATACATCATATTCTTAGAGGATATGAAAATATTGTTGAAAAATTTTCAAAAATTGGAGCTAAAATTGAATATGTAAATGATAATGTGGAGGTACAAAATGATTAATCTACATCCACTATATAGTTCAAGCTCAGGAAATCTTTTTCATATTCAAACTCAAAAATCAAACATATTAATTGACGCAGGAGTATCTTACAAAGCAATAAATGAAGGTTTAAAAAGCATAGATAAAGAAATAACTGATATTAACGCAGTTCTTATTACACACGAGCATATTGACCATATAAAAGGTTTGCCCCTACTTTGTAGAAAAAATGATATTCCAATTTATGCGTGTGGAAAAACGGCTGAATATATAGAAAACGAATTAAACGAAAGAAATATAAAAAATAATGTATTTAAATTAGAATATGGACAAGCATATAAAATTAAGGATGTTGAGTTTACTCCATTTCAAACATCACACGATGCTATTATGCCTTGTGGTTACAGAATAAAATCTGGAGATATAACACTTGCTTTTGCAACTGATTTAGGATACGTTTCTGATGAAGTATATGATAATCTTAAAAATTCTGATTTTGTTGTAATTGAATCAAATTATGATACAACTATGTTAGATTTTGGAAAATATCCATATCCAGTAAAATACAGAATTAAAGGAAATCTTGGCCATCTTTCAAATGAAGATTCAGCATATACTATATCAAGGCTTGCAAAAAATGGTCAAACAAATTTTTTACTTGCTCATTTAAGTACAAATAATAACACAAATGATTTAGTGCTTAATACACTACAAGATGTACTTAAAAGAAATGAGATTGATACTTCATTACTAAATATTAATATTGCAAGTAAAGAACTTTCAAATGAGGAGTATTTTATATGTTAAATATTAAAATAGTATGTGTAGGTAAAATAAAAGAAAAAAGTTTAGAATCTTTAATTAATGAGTATTTAAAGAGGCTTACTAAATATTGCAAAATAGAAATAATTACTGTAGATGATGAAAAAGTACCTACCTCTTTATCTACTCTTGAAGAAAATAGAATAAAAGAAGTTGAAGGCAAAAAAATAATGCAAAAGCTTGAAAAGTATGAAAATGCTTCAATATATTTTCTTGATTTAAAAGGTAAAGAATACACATCCTACGAATTTGCAGAAGAAATACAAAATGTTGCTACTTACTTGTCTTCTACTATTGTATTTGTAATTGGTGGAACTCTTGGATTTTCTGATGAAATACTTAAAATTCCAAGCAAAAAAATATGTTTTTCTAAAATGACCTTTCCTCACCAATTAATTAGATTATTTTTGCTTGAACAAATATTTCGTGCTTTCAAAATTCAAAATAATGAAACTTATCATCACTAAATATAATTTATATAACATCTAACATTAGACTGTTAGGTGTTATTTTTTTTACATACTACTCTTCCTTTTATTCCAACAACTGTTACATTATCTTCTACATTATCTAAAACGACACTATTTGCACCAATTTTTACATTATTTCCAATAGTAATATTTCCAAGTACCTTACTCCCTGCTCCAATTAGAACATTATCTTTTATTGTCGGATGTCTTTTTATACTTTCTTTTCCTGTGCCACCAAGTGTAACTTGATGGTATATTGTGCAATTATCTCCTATAATTGCAGTTTCACCAATTACAATACCCATACCGTGGTCAATAAACAACCTTTTACCAATACTTGCACCTGGATGTATCTCTATTCCTGTTAAAAATCTTGCAAGTTGTGATATTAATCGAGCTAAGAAAAAAAGATGCATTTTGTACAAAAAATGTGTAATTTTATGAATTACTATAGAGTGAAAACCTGGATAAAGAAGTATAACTTGCAAAATATTTTTTGCTGCAGGGTCTTTATCACAGATATTTTTTGCATCAAGATATAACTCTTTAAAACCTAGAAAAAAAGATTTCATATATAAACCTCCAAAATATCTTTTGTATATAGTTTATTATATGAAATCTTTATATGTTACATTTTAGTTATTTATTCTTTTAACTGAAATAGCTTTTTTTGTATTATCGTCAAATTCTACTATTATTGCATTAAAAATAGCTTTATTATTACTGCACTCATATTTTATATATTTATCAGTTAAAAATCTTTCTATTGCAATTTCCTTTTTTAGACCAAGAACACTGTCACTTGGTCCAACCATCCCTACATCAGTTATATATGCCATACCTGTATCAAAAATCATTTCATCTGCAGTTTGAACATGAGTATGCGTACCAAAGAAACAATTTATTTTATCTTTTAAATACTGTGCAAGTGCTATCTTTTCTGCAGTTGCCTCAGCATGAAAATCTAATATTTTGTAATCTACCTTTTCATTATCAAGTTTTGCTATAATTTCTGTTGCAAGAACAAATGGATTAGATGCATTAGCAGTAAAATTATCTCCCATTTCGGCTCTACCAACTAAGTTAAATACTCCAACCTTTATATTATTTTTTTCTACTATAATATAATCATTTCCTGTTAAATTAGTTATATTTGCAGGAAGTAATAGCCTTGGTAGCTTAATATATACACTTGCCATATCTTTTCTGTAGTATAAATGGTTACCCATTGTTACAAAGTCTGCTCCATAAGATATGATTTCCTCATACTCTTTAGTCTTAATTCCTTTTCCTCCAGCTGAGTTTTCACCATTTACAATACAAAAATCAATATTTTCGTTTTTTATTAACTTAGGAAGTTCTTCCTTTAATCTATCAAGACCTGACCTTCCTACAATATCTCCAACTACTAGTAACTTCAATTAAAATCACCTTCCACTTGGGATATTATATACTAAAAAAAAATTAAAAGCAATATATATTATACAGTTTGTCTTAATTCGTTTCCGTTTTTGACATCTTCCTCCCATTTTGTCAATTAATATATTATCTTTGTAAATACTTACTATTTCACAGTTATTACTACATCCATTACAATACGAACCAATTGTTTTGAAATCAATATTTTGTATATCAAAATTAAAATTTAGTTTTCTTCCATTTTTATTTACATTTTTAGATAGAATTGCAACACCTAATGCACCCATAAGATGTGATGAACTATCTACATATACTTCCTTTTTTAATGCTTTTTTAAATGCTTCAACTACCCCAATATTTTTGCTTACTCCACCTTGAAATACTACTCTATCTTCTATTTTTTTGCCTTTTGCTAAATTATTTAAATAATTACTTACAACACTATTACATATACCTGCTATTAAATCTTCTTTTTTGTGTCCAATTTGGGCTTTATGAACTAAATCAGATTCTGCAAATACAGTACATCTTGCAGCAATTTTAGAAGGATTTTTTGAATTTAATGCTACTACTCCTAAATCTTCTATATTAACTCCTAACCTTTTTGCTTGTGAAGAAAGAAATGCACCTGTTCCTGCTGCACACAATGTATTCATTGCATAATCAACTACTACACCATCTTTTAGAATTATTAATTTTGAATCTTGGCCGCCTATTTCAAGTATTGTTCTTACATCAGGAAATATAGATAAAGTACCAATAGCATGTGCAGTTATTTCATTTTTTACAACGGTTGCATTAAGTATGCTTCCTATTAAATTTCTGGCAGAGCCTGTTGTACCAATTCCATATATATTACACTCAATGTTTTTACTTTCAAGAATTCTTTTTAGTTCACTTATTACCTTTTTAGTTGCATTTATTGGGCTACCCTCTGTCCATAAATATTTACTTGCAACTATATTATTATCACCATCTATTACAACTGCCTTTGTAGATATAGAGCCAATGTCAACTCCTATGTAATACTTGTTCATAAAGCATTTCCTCCTTTTTATATGTATAATTTTCTTCATTACTCTTTACATTATCTTCAATTTTTCTTTCATTTTCTTTTTTCATAACAAGCATATCGTAAAATGCTTCAATTCTCGTTTTTATACCAGTCATTGAAGTTTGAGAGTCAAAAGTTAAATAAATTAGTGGAATATTTTTTTCTTCTGCAATTTTTTGCAAAATGGGCATTGCATTTATTTCAGGTGTACACCCAAATGGCTTTATATGTATAATTCCATCATAACCTTTATTAATTAACTCTAAAGTATGTGCTACACTTTCAGTTCCATCAGCACCTAGTGCATAATTTATGTAATCTTTGGCATATTTTATATGTTTTTTTATTTTCCTTTTCTTTATAAACAAAAGGTAGGTAACTGTAGTGTATCTTTTTACACTAACACCTAAAGAGGCAAGTTCCTTTTCTAAGAAAAATGTTGAATATGGTTCCATTGATGTATATAGCTCTCCAACTATTCCAACTTTTATTTTATCATTAACATTATCTATAAATTGTACAGCTTTTAATTTTTTAAAAGTTTTTCTCTTTAATATATAAAGTTCTTTAAAATTTTTTATATCAATAATTTTATCTAAAAACTCTTTATGGATTATGTCAAATGTGCCTTTTTTAGCTTCAAATGCATAATTATCACGAATATATGTTTCAACATTATCTAGTACTCTAATTGAATCTATTGCAAGCAAAATCTCTTTTGCAAATTTTGAAAAAGAAAGTTTTTTATTTAGCATTTTAAACTTTTTGTATAGTTTCATAACATCAAGCCCTTCAGGCTCAAGCAAAGATACAAGTTTAAAATCATAGCCTAAGTCTTTTAATATTTGCTCTTGAACTTCAGCATAATAACCATATCTACATCCACCACCTGCTTGAAGCAAGAAGTTTGCACCACTATCTAAAGCTTCAACTAAATTCCCCATATTGTACTTAAAAGGTAGACATACAAAATCTGGACTAACATTTGCTCCAATTTCAATAGTATTATTTGTCATTTCTTTTGGCATTAACAAACTAACATTATCTTTATCTATAATTCTATCAAGCATTGCATAAATTGGGTAAACATAGTTTCCAAGTCTTGGAAAGCTAACTACATATTTTTTCATTTTACTCACTTACTTTCTTTAGATTTCTTCTTGTATCTAATATATCAAAAAAACTTTCAAGTCTAGTATAAATTCCAGCTCCTATCTCTTGTTCGTCAAGTATTAAATTTATACTTGGTACACTTTTAATTTTTCTTAATAGAAGCTCATTTACAAGAGAATCCACTCCACACGGAAATACAGTTAAATATATTATTCCATCAATAAAATTCTCGTATTCTTTTATACCATTTATTAAATTAATACTTGGTTTCCAGTATATACTTTTAGATACATTTAAATATGTATCTTGTGACTTTACTTTACTTCTATTTATATCTGCAAATAACACATTTGCACCTAATTTTTCTAAGTAGTTTTTAATTTCAGTACCAATATATTTATCATTTGATATATATGGATGTGCGACAATTAAAATATTATTTTTGTTATAGTTTTTAGCAAGCTTTTGATACTGAATTTTTAATTTTTGTATATCATATTCCTTTTGCATACGTTTAGCATAATTATATGAATATAATGTTTTACTTAAACTAAAACCGAATTTTTTTACCAAGACTTAGAAAAGCTTTAAATTCACTTTTTCCTTCGTTATAATCAATATTTACTGTTAAAAAATCGGCATTAAATATATTTTTGCAAATATCATACATTGCAAAAAATTTAACACATATTGTTTTTTTATTTCTAAAACTACATACTCTTGGAATAAATATATAATCAATATTTTCCTTATCTTTTCTATCAACTAAGTTTTTTATATGCCCTAAATATATTTTACTTGCAAGACAAGCTTCATCAATTGAATAATTTATACCATCATCAAGTATCTGTTTATCCGTTTCTTTGCTATATACAACATCTATACCTAAACATTTAAAGAAACTATCAAATAATATAGGTTGTTCGTATATATACATTCCTTTTGGAATTCCAATTTTCAAATTTATCACCTTGAAATAATATTTGCAATTTTTACCAGTTTATACAAAATATGGAAAAAAGTTTTTCATAAAGATAAAAAAAACAGCATAATCAAAAGATTACACTGTTTAAATTTTATTTTGCGATTTCTGTTGCCCTCATTTCACGAATAACATTTACTTTAATTTGTCCTGGATAAACCATTTCATTTTCAATTTGTTTTGCTACATTTCGTGCCATAAGTACCATAGAAGCATCATCAACTTGATCAGGTTTTACAATAATTCTTACTTCTCTACCTGCTTGAATAGCATAAGATTTATCAACACCTTCATATGAGTCACATATTTCTTCAAGTTTTTGAAGTCTTTTAATATATGTACTTACAGTTTCTTTTCTTGCACCTGGTCTTGATGCAGAAACAATATCAGCAGCTTGAACAAGTATTGCTTCAATTGTCTTAGGCTCAGTATCACCGTGGTGGGCTTCCATTCCCCAAATGACTTCATCTTTTTCTTTATATTTTTTAAGTAAGTCAATTCCAAGGCTTACGTGAGTTCCTTCAACATCATGATCAAAAGATTTACCTATATCGTGTAGTAATCCGGCTCTTTTAGCAATTGTTGGATCAATTCCAAGTTCAACTGCAAGAACTCCAGCTATATTTGCTACTTCGATAGAGTGATTTAATACATTTTGACCATAACTTGTTCTAAAACGTAATTTACCAAGCAAATTAATTAAGTCAGGATGAACGTTTATAACACCAGTTTCATATAATGCACGTTCACCTTCCTCTTTTATAGTATTTTCAACTTCTGCTTTAGCTTTTTCAATCATTTCTTCAATTTTTCCTGGATGTATTCTTCCATCTGCTATTAATCTTTCTAGAGCAATTCTTGCAACTTCACGTCTTATAGGGTCAAAACTTGAAAGAACGATAACATCAGGAGTATCATCAATTATTAGGTCAATTCCTGTTAAAGTCTCAATTGTTTTTATATTTCTACCTTCTCTACCTATTATTCTACCTTTTAAATCGTCATTTGGTAAAGAAACAGTAGTAACTGTTGCTTCAGAAGTGTGGTCAGTAGCACATTTTTGTATTGCACCTACCAAAATACTTTTTGCCTTCTTATCAACCTCTGCTTTTGCCTTATCTTGTTCTTCTTTTATATAAGTTGCCATTTCAAGTTTCATATCATCTTCAAGTTTAGACATCATTTCAGCCTTTGCATCCTCAACTGTCATTTTAGCAATTTTACTTAGTTCGTCTAATTCTCTTTGTTTTGCATTTTCTAAATATTTTTCTTTTTTTGCTAATTCCTCATTTTTCTTAATGATATTATTTTCCTTTTCTTCAATTAATGCTGCTCTTTTATCTACAAGATCTTGTCTTTGATTAATTCTATTTTCAATATCTTGTAATTCTTTCTTTCTAATTTTGGCATCCTTTTCAAATTCGTCTTTTTGCTTAATCATTTCGTCTTTTGCTTGTAAAATAGCATCTTTTTTAACGCGTTCTGCATCATTTTTGCTATCTTCAATTATTTTTTGTGCTTGTTGTTCAGCAGACATTACTGTAGACTCAGCTATTTTTTTTCTATATCTTATACCAACATAGAAAAAGCATACTGCACCTACTGCAAATGCAACAACAGAGGCAATTATTGTAAATAACATACATTACCCTCCTTAAATATTAAATTTTCAATGTTCACACCATAATGTATAAATATATGGTATAATTTTATATCTAAATGTTAAATTTTATCTATTAGTATATTATGTTATGTAAAATTAAAAATAAATTCCTACATTTACTATATATAAATATTATACATTAAATTAAATATATAATCAAGTCTTTTTTACGTAAAATAAAAAAATGTATAAAGTATGAAAAAAGATACGTCAAAAATTAATTTAACGTATCTTTTTTCATTTTTCCTGAACTTATGTATGTAGCTCTTACTTATGAGTTTTTGACTAGAACATTCTCGGAATTCTATTTAGATTTTATTCTTTTTAAATTAACGAAATCTCCATCATCAAATTGAATACCTAATTTAATATCTTCAATAACATTAGCGACATATGGAATTGTATTTTCGGGTAAATTATCTATGTTAGACCATAAAAGTCCACCACATTCTTGAGGCTCGCAAACAGTTGGTTCTCCCACATAACTATTTACGGAGAAAAATAATTGAACATGGTCTGCTTGATAATGGTGATTAACTGCCAAGAATATTAAATCCTCTTCCTTTAAACTAATACCAATTTCTTCTCTAGCTTCTCTAATTAATGCAGTAGCAAATGACTCTCCCTTTTCAACATGACCGCTACAGGCAAAATCATACATATTATCCATATAACCAGTATTTTTCCTTAACTGTAATAATATTTCTTTCTGTCCATTTTCATTAACTCTAGTTAAAACTAGATTAACTGCTAATCTACTATAATACTTTTCACTCATAAATTTTCTCCTCCTATATGCATATTATACCATTTATACTTTAAAATGTAAATTATTGAAAAAATTTTTGTCAAGACGTTGTGACTTAAAAGTGAGAAATAATCAATTTTCAAATACTTGTACTATAAGACATTTTCGTTATATATCACATCTCTTTGTATATGATTTGTCCTCCCTTAATATATTAATATTTTAGTTTATTTTTCTATACTGGTAGTATATCATATTTTTATATTTATGTCAAGTTGGCTTGCAAAAGCAGTCTTTTTTTCACTAAAATACAAATTTTTGAATATAAAAAAAGATACGTCAAAAAATTAATTTAACGTATCTTTAATCATTTTTCCTGAACTTACGGATGTAGCTCTTACTCCACGAGTTTTTGTCTAGAACATTTTCTACAATAAACCCTTCAATTTGCTCCTTCCCTACAAAACCTTCAATTTCCATTTCCGATTTAGGTGCATAAATTAGCACTGGTCTACCCTTAAGTTTATTATACTTGATAAGCAAATAAATAAAAGGTGTTGCATCATACACACAATAGTCAGCATGGCTAAGGTTAAATAGAAGAACATTGACTGCCCAAGGAATACCATTTAGCGGAACATATTTGATAAGTCCACTTAAGCTATGTCCTACCTGACCTCTAATATATTCAGGCTTATTTTTTTCAAAATACATTAGAACAAGCGGATTCCAAGACTGAACTGAAAAGTTCATTGCAAAATTTGTTTCGTCAATGGTTTTTACAAATTCTTTTTCAAGCACCCTGTTTGACATATGAAAGTCCTTGAAATCAAATATAAAAGAAACAAGGTCACTAGCATTTGCTTTCTTGCCAATGTCTATAATTTCCCTTAATGAAATCGAGTTATCAATGTCAAGCTTAAGAGCACAAGAATTTTCCTGTCCCAGTTTTTGGCTAATCTTGTCACTATGATAACACAATATGTCACCATCTTTGTATACAAGATCTAGTTCTATACTTACATACGTGTTTGTTTTTTTGGCAAAGTCTATACATGCATTAATAGATTCTCTCGAGTATTCAGGATATTTGTCTGTGATAAGACCTCTATGAATTTTTAATGATTTCATAAGCCAATGATTACTATTTGTTCGAGACGTATAATTATTCATTACTTGGCTAATGATTCTACATATTTCCTGAACAGAGTTACTTCCTTCAATTGCATTTACAAGAACCTGAGAAATGTCTTCAAGTGTTGGTAACTCAATTGATGCATCATAAACTAACTCTTTAAGCATACCAAAAATGCCATTATAGTGCTTTCCCTTTATGAAGTTAAATCTTTTTCTAAATATATTTAATACCCAGAATACTTTGTTCGGATAGTGTTTACTTAACTTGAAGTAGGTAAATAAATTTTTGCAATGGAAAAAATACTTACCATCATAGTTGCTTAAAAGTTTTTCAAGCTCCTTAAAATACTTCTTGTTAAGACTACCCTTAACCTCTATCAAAATTACCGATTTACCATTAATTACTTCGAGTGCTTTTTTAAATGTTGCAACTCTTGATTTACTACCTTTAAGTGTATACCGTCTTAAATCATTATACCTAAAAGACGATATTTTTCCAGGAATACCAAGTAGTCTACTTGTGTACCTATCATGAAAGCAAATTATTTTATTTGATTTCTTAAGGTACCGTATATCCATTTCAATGCCAAATTTTCCTGTTACCAGTTTGTATGCCTCTATCGAATTTTCAGCTGCACCAACGTGAAAGCCTCTATGCATAAATACATAGTTGTATATTTCTTCAGACTTTTTAGGTACATGCGAAAACAGCAAAGCTTTAAATTCAATAATTAGCAGAATTAGACTACAAAGTATCACACCAAAGTTATACTGATACTTGGTAACTCCGTTAAAAATTACCATAGTTATACTACATAACAGATTATATAATATAACCAAGCCAACTACCAAAAAAACATACTTCCGACTGTCAGTTACAATATTTTTCTTAATTGAATTTAGAAAAAAATTAAAGAAAAATATTATTAAAACCATCATTGCTACAGTAATAATCATTACATTTCACCACCTTTTTTTAAAATTTTTTAATAAATTAAATTTATGAACCTTCTTTAATTATAGCATACTATACAAATAAAGTCAATAAAAAAGCAAAAACAGAGTTTACATAAATATTGTGTAAACTCCATCTTTACTTTTCTTTAATAATATCTTTATATAATTTCGTTTTTATAAAATTAAATCTTTTTCTAAGAGGATTAAGTACCCAAAACACTTTATCTTTCCATATCCTTCTTAATTTATAAAATGTAAAAATATTTTTTGCATGAAAGTATACTTTACCTTCATAGTTATCTAATAATTTTACAAGTTTTTCTTCAAACTTTTTGTTAAAAAATCCTTTTACTTCAATAAGCAAAGTAGTTTTCCCATCAATAATATCTAAAACATTTTTTAATGTTGGGACTTTTTCTTTTGAATAAAGTACATTTAACTTTTCTATGTCACTATATAAATAATCTGAAGTTTTTCCTTTTCTATCAAGTAATCTTTTAGTATATCTATCGTGCAAACAAATAATTTCTTCATCTTTTGTCATACGAATATCAAGTTCAATTGCTAAATTTTTATTAACTGCTTCAATAAATGCAGGAATTGTATTTTCTGGAAATTTAAAATGAAATCCTCTATGTGCAATAGTTTCTTCATATATTTCTCTTGATTTTTTTGGTTTATATTGAAACAAAAATAACTCACCCCTTAACTTTTATTAATCTAATTGTTTAACTAATAATTTTACAACTGTTTTAACAAGTTTTTCTTCATTTATTGTTAATTTTTTATCATTTATTGAGAATAAAATAACACAACCTAAAACCTCTGCATCAATTATTATTGGAATTATAATTTGAGATGTATATTTAATATTTTTTTCGTTTAATATTAATGGAACAATTTGACTATCCAGAACTCCAAGAAAGCCTCGTTCTTTCATAATTTGCAAGATTTCATCACTTATTTGTTTTGCTACAAAATCTTCTTTATTTACTCCAGATATTGCAATTATGTTTTCTGAATCAGTAATACAAGCACAAAACTTTGTCTCTTCGTATAGTGTTTCTACATAATTATTAGCAATATCTATCATATCTCCCATTGGAGCATATTTTCTTAAAATAATTTCATTTTTGGCTTGCAAAAAAATTTCAAGTAAATCCCCTTCATGTATGTGTAAACCTTTCCTTATCTCCTTAGGAATAACAATCCTACCTAAATCATCAATTTTTCTAACAATACCAGTTGCTTTCATTTTTACCTCCACAATATTATAAATTTAACTATTAATATTATGGATAAATGAATTTAATTTATACGATTTAGGTAGGAATATATTATTATATTTTTATTTTACATGTAATTTATCTATTGTATTTGCAATATTTTCAAGTAGTGCTTGTTTAATAGATTGTTCATCTTTTTTACTTTTTCTAATAATTTCTGCAAGCTTCTTCAAATTCTTTGAGTCTTCCTTAAATAGTTCCTTCTTATCTTTATATCTTACATTTAATAAATCAATAATATTATATAAATCATAATTTGCAGTAAGATCAAGTTTTTCATATAAATCTCCCATATCATAACGTGAAAATACAGGAATATCAGCATACTCTCCAACAACTTGTTTATAGAAATCACTCATATTATTTGGAATATTTTTGAATAATTCTTTTGCTTTATCTGTTGCAAGCTCTGTAATTGCTTTCATTCTAATAGATAGATATTTTTCTTTTATTTCTTGAATATCCCTATCTTGTGTATCGTAGTCTATATCCATATCAAGATTAGTTGAAATCATACCAAGTTCAGACATATTCTTTGTAGCTGAAAGTTGAATTCCAAGTATAAAATGTTGTTTTAAATCATTTACAGGCATTTTAATTAATCCAATGTTAAGTAAGTATTTCATTATAATAAACAATTTAACATATTCTTTAAGTTCAACTTGTCCAGACTTTACTTCTTCAATTACTTGTTG
>CANQLD010000023.1 GCA_947624625.1 uncultured Clostridia bacterium
AAAAGGAAAAAACAAATTTATTTTCTACACATCCACCAATTAGTGAAAGAATTAAAAGACTTGAACATATAAATTAATTTAAAGGAACTATAAAAGTTCCTTTTTTGTGTATATATGTTTTAATTTATTGTAATTTTTTTCTACATATTATATAATGTAGATTAGGTGGATATATGAAAAATTCAGAAATAAAGGTAAGTTTAGGCATTTTTTTATGTTTTATAGCTTTTGAATTCTTTTTTAAAATTATAATTAAAGCAATTTTTGGCAGTTATTTAGCAACTGTTGGAACAATGCAAACTATTTTATGCATTATTTTTAATGCACTTATACTTGTTTTAAGTTTGAAGTTATCAACATTATTAGTATACAAAAATAACAAAAATGTGTTAGATAAATCTAAAATAATAAAATACATTGTACTAATTAATTTTGTAATAACTGTTATTCTTGCTTTTTACTATGTATTTACATTTAAAGAAGATTATGAATACTATGAAAAGGAACAAGCAGATATAGAAAATGTAAATTATTCAAAAAAAACTAAAAAAGAAATTGAGTTAATGAAACAAATAAATGATGCTAGAGAAGCTTTAATAAATAATCTAAATGAGCAAACAAATCAAGATGTAATAGTTAGTATTGTATATATCATATCAAGATTTTTAGCAATGTTTTTACTAGCTTTGTTTTTAAAACAAGATAGTGAAAATAATGTATCATACAACGATTTAACTGAAGATCAAATACTTGCTATGGGAAATCGTAATCTAAAGATTGACAATAGTACTGTAGTAAACAATATGGAAGATACTTCTCCAAAAAATGTATTTGGAGCTGAACATAATTCTATTACTAATACAATCTCTCAAGAGGATGCAGAGGAAAGAGCTCGTAGATATGAATTTTTATTTGAAGAAAGAAAAAGAAAGGCTAGTATAAAAGGAATAGATATAGCACTTATTATTTTAGGATCACTTTCTATGGTATTTTCTATTGGTTCTCCTATTATTGCAATAATTTTATCAGGTATTGGGCTTCTTACTGGACGTTTAAATGTTGGAGAAAAATCACATATACTTGCTACAATTGGATATATGTTTTGTAAAATATCAATAGTTCTTGCACCATCTATTATGATAATTTCATTTGTTTTATCACTTTTTGGTGTTATAACAGCATTATCTGCTGTCACTGGTATTTTTGCATTATTTATACATTAATAAAAACTAATAATAGAAAGAAGATGATTTATTTGAAAACAAGAGGATTTGAAATTTGCAAAGGTTATGAAGATAAAGGAATTACTTTACCTAAAAGGAGTACCAAGCACTCAGTTGGGTATGACCTTTTTGCGTATGAAGATATAACTATTCCATCTATTTGGAAAAATGTGTTTAAAAACTTAAAAAACTTTTGTAGTGGTAAAAAAGAAGATCTAGAAATACTACCAACAAAAATATATACAGGAGTTAAGGCATATTTTCAAGAAGATGAAGTTATGATTATTGCAAATAGAAGTTCTGGGCCTTCAAAACTTGGTCTTGTAATGTCAAATTCAATTGGTATATTTGAATGCGATTATTATAACAACCCTTCAAATGATGGAAATATAATTTTCCAATATTATAACTTTTTTCCATATGATGTAACTATTAAAAAAGGCGAAAAAATAGGTCAAGCATACTTTCAAAAATTCCTTATTGCTGATAACGATAAAGCAGAAGGAAAAAGAATTGGAGGAATTGGAAGCACAGGTAAATAAAGAAAAAATATCCTAGAAAAATTAATTCTAGGATATTTTTAACGGAAGCCTCCGCCTCCTCCGGCCTCCACCACCGAAGGAGCCGCCCCCACCTCCTCCAGATGAAAAGCCACCGCCACCTGAAGAATACTGTCTTGCTCTTTCTCTTGCTATTTCTCTTACTCTACTTAAATTAGAAAGATACACACCTCTATGTGTATATAACCCTATATAAATAATACTATCAAATGAGCCATAACTTGACTGGGCAACAAGTTCAGGATATAGCATTTTTAATCTCTTAGCAACTTTTTTCGCAATTCCCATAAATTGAGCATATATCATATACTCTTCAAATAAATGTACTTCAATTGGTTCTCTTTCTTTTAAAACAGAATAATCTTTAAGATATTTCTTTAATCCTGAAAGCTTAATTGCCTCTTCAGTAACAGTTTTACTAGGATAATATCTTGTCTTTTTAAATAATCCTAATACTGATTTTTCTTCACGTCTCATTAAGCCATTTTCAATAAATAAATCTATATAATCTTTTCTAATTCTTTTAATCCATAAAGGTATTCTATCATTATGAACTTTAAACCAAAACTTAAATTCTTTTTCCTCTAATATACCATCATTATTACTTGCTTTATATAACAAATTAAATAGTTCTTTTTCTATTGGATCTTCAATTTTTATATCTTTATTAAGAATAAATACGGTTTGCTCTTTTTTAAATAATTTTTTTACCGGTCTTTTTTCTAATTTAACTAAGCCATCTTTTATCCATTTTAAAACCATTGCTCCAAGAATATCATACTTATTCTTTACTAAACCATATTGACAAGCAATAAAATATGCTTTTAATACATTCTTTTCACAAGGAATATCTCTATAATATGGAGCAATTTGAATAGATCTTTTATCATATAGTTTTACAACTATTTTATCTTTTGGATTATCACGAATTTTTACTGATATAACTGTTATTAATATTATAAACCCATAAATAATAAATATATAAAATGCAAATATAGCTAACACCATTAATAGTATTTCTCCTTCATTTACAGAGCCGCTTGATGCTTCGTAATGTTTGCTATCTTCTTCTGCCATTGAGTAATAATAATTAAAAGATGTGTTTAATTTATTTTCAGTTTTAAATGTACCAAGTGGAAATTTTGCAAGTATTGTTACATATTCATTTTTATTAACTGTACTTTGTGAATTATATTCAATATGCCCATTATATACATACACAGTTGCTCCATATTTTCCATATCCCCAAACATCTATATTATCTGGCATATTATATCCATCAGCATATATCATTAAATCAACATTTTTTATTTCATTTGAAAAATTATGTGGAACTAAAGTCCAATAAAGCATCTGACTATCATTTAACTCTGCTATAAAATTAGTAATAGTATATTGTACTTCATATTTATGATTTCCATAACCACTAATTCCCCAACAAAGTTCCACTCCATCTGTTATATAATTTATTCCACATTTATATGCTTTGCTCGACATATTACCAGATGTGTTCCAATTTCCAATATTAGTATAGCTTTTTCCTTTTTCCTTTACAGATAAATTTTTAATTTTTGATGCTCCTAAATTGTAATATGGATGATATGATTCTGTTCCTTCTGTAACATTGCACTCCCATATTTCACTTACTTTTGCATCCCCATTACTATCAATATGTATATCTATCTTGATATTACTTATAGAGCTTGCTTTTATATTACTAAATAAAAATAATACAAATAAAAAGCTCAAGCTTATTAATAATTTTTTAAATTTTAATTTTTTCATAATCAATTCCTCATATAATAATATATTACAGTAAAACAAAATATTTTTCAATAATAGTTTTATTATTATTTTAAATATGCAAAAACTACTAATAATAAATACAGGTGATAAGATATGGTAAAACCAACTTTTAAAAGAATATATTTTGAAAAAGATATAGTAAATTACAAACTTGGCAAGTATTTGCTAGATAAATATAGTGATATCCCTAAAACAGAGATAAAATCTCATAATAATATTGAAGAATTAAGAAAGTATGAAAACAAAGATTTTGGCAAATTAAAACAATATCTTATTATTGGAACAAGAAAAACGCATAAATATGTTGAAAATCATAAGATATCTGACTTCTTAGTGCCCTTTTCTTCTTCTGGTTGTTATGCTATGTGTATGTATTGTTACTTAGTTTGCAATTACAATAAATGCTCATATTTAAGAGTATTTGTTAATACACAAGAGATACTTGATAGACTTATAAAATTTTCAAATAATTCAGATAAAGAATTAGTTTTTGAGATTGGCAGTAATAGTGATTTACTTCTTGAAAATTTAGTAACAGATAGTCTAAAAGATAATATAGAATATTTTTTAAATAATACAACAAAAGGAAAATTAACTTTTCCAACAAAATTTAATCTAATTGAGCCCCTACTTAATTTATCTGATAAGAAAAGAGTTATTCCAAGAATGAGCCTAAATCCAAATAGAATTATACAAAAAGTGGAATTTGGAACAAGCAGTCTTAACGAAAGATTAGACGCAATAAATAATTTAGTTGAACATAAATACAAACCATATATATTGATTGCCCCAGTAATAATTACAGATAGTTTTGAAAAGGACTATCTCTCTCTTATACAAGATATGAAAAGTAAATTATCAAGTAAAGCTCAGAAAAAAATCACATTTGAAATTATATTTATGACCTATAGTTTTATACATAGAAAAATAAATGAAGAAGCTTTTCCAAATGCAATAAACCTCTACTCTAACGATTTAATGACTTCCCGTGGTATTGGTAAATACCATTATAGAAATGATATAAAAGATAAGTGTAAAAATTATTTATTAGGTTTAATAAAAGAAAATTTTAAAGACTGTACTATTAAATATATAGTTTAATAACACAAAATTTATATTTTTCTCTTAACTTATTAACAAAAGTGTGCTATAATATTCTCACTGAGGGTGGAAAAATTGAAATATCTATATGTTTACATTGAAAATGAAAAAGTAAATGATGCAATTAAATATGGTATGAAATTATCTGAATATAGCAATAAAATACTAGATGCAAGTAGCGAAAAAAAAGGAATACTTGCTTATCTAACTCCAAGAGATAGTGAGAAATATAGTAGTGATAATTATACTTGTTTAAAAATTAATACATCAAATTTACATATATATGTATATAATCAAATATTCGAAAATACTGATAATCTGAATTCTTTTATATGCGAATATTCAAAATATACAGTTGGTAGTTACGAAGAACCTATTGCTTTAATATGTTCTACAATATTACCTGAAAATATAGAAGTATATAACAAAATACTTGATATACCAAATATAATAGAAACATCCAAAGATTTTTATTACCAAAAAGCAATAAATGAAATGCTTGAAAATGAATATTTTTCAAATTATGAATTATATCAAATGTTACTTATTCTAGGAAAACAAAAAAAATTATTCGATACAACTGATGTAACAGATAAAGTAAAAATATATACAAATAAGCTTAATAGAAAAAAATATACTAAAAAAAATAATTTTTAAAAAAGGTAGGTCACATATTAGTAACTTACCTTTTTTATTTATTATCATTTGACTCAATTAATATTTGATCATACCTATTTAAAGTTTGTTTCGCACTAATTCCAAGTTGCTTTAATTCATCATCCTCATAATTTTCAACTACACTAACTGTATCATTTGAAACTAATTTTTTTATTGGTACTTCAACAAATTCTCCTCCTGTTACAATAGTAACATAATCTATATTATTTTTATTTTTTATAGCCTCAAGAGGTACAACCATTCCCTCTTTACTTGTCCATATAATTTCAGCTCCAATTTCTCTTGTATCTACAAGTTCTTCAATATTTTGGTCAATACTAAATAGATTATATACTACTCCATTTGCTTTTATACTTTTAACAAGTTTAGCAGTACTTACGGCATCACTACTTCTATCAATTAATTTTATTTTATAGTTTCTTCCTTCAACCATATACTGAGTATTTTCATCTTCATTTTCTTTTATTAGATAGTAGCAACTAAAATTATCTACAATTTTTATTCCAAAATTATTTGTATTATTATTACTATATTTTTGTATAATATCTTCAAATTTTGTTCCATCATACTCTAGTATTTTATCAAAGTCTATTTCATTTTCCAAACCATCTATTTTATATGTAACAACTCCTGACATCTTAGCTTTAATATTATTATCTGAATTCTTACTATCTTTTTCTAATTTTTCACGCTTTTCTATTAATTCTCTTATTTTAGAGCCAGCTGGACTTAACTGTCCTATTATATTTACCTTTTTACTTAACATCTCGTTAATTCTATTTTTATATTCTTGCATTTTAACATATGAAGTTTCTTTTTGTGCTTCCTTTACAACCTGAGATATTTGATTATCAATTGTATTTACATCATTTGAATAAACGGCTGGTAAATCTTTAACCAATGTCTGTATCTGCTTATCTAATTCTTCTATTTCCTTTTGATAGTTATCATAATTGCTATTTTTATATATAGCTACTACATCACCTTTACTTGTTCTTTTACTTTGTTCTATAACAGGTATTGCAACTGTATTTGTATCTGTTTCAATTACTTTTTCCTTTTTTAAAACATAGACATATGTATCAGAAGCCTTTTCAACACTACCTTTTACCACTGTATAAGTTTGATTGTAATTAAAGTAATTATTATATACATATACACCTATTGCAATTAATACAATTACTAAAACTATAGCAATGTTTTTTATATTTTCCTTAAAGGCACTATTCTTTTTTTTCTCCTTCATATATTTCACCTATAATTTTTTATATTATCTAGAATAAAATTTACTTGTCCCTCTTTATTCATTTCCCCATTTATTTTTATAATATCTAATTTATTTTTAAACCAAGTTTCTTGTCTTTTTGCATATTTTCTTGTTTCCTGTTTAAGTTTTTCTACTGCATCTTCAAGAGTAATATTATTTTCAAAATATGGAAAAAATTCTTTATAACCAATTGCCTGCATACACGTAGAGTCTTTTTCAAGTTTTTTGTCGTACACCATTTTTGCCTCTTTAAGCAAACCTTGTTTAAGCATTAAATCTACTCTTTCATTTATTCTTTCATATAATTTCTCTCTATAAAAATCAATGTAAAAAGTAACAAAGTTATATGGAGTATCTTCATTTTCTATTCTTTCTTTTTCTTCTTCCATATGTTTAGATTTAAGCTTTTGACTGTTTTTTGCTATTTCAATAGCTCTAATCACTCTTTTTAAATTATTAGGATGTATTTCTTTTGCTGATTCCTCATCTATTTCTTTTAACATATCATATAAATATTCGTTTGAGTGTGTTTTTGCTAAATTATATAAATACTCCCTATATTCTAAGTTTACATCTTCTTCAATAAAATTCATATTATTTACAACTGCACTTACATAAAGTCCTGTACCTCCAACAATAATTGGAGTATTTCCTCTTTTAATTATTTCATCAATTTTATCATAACACATCTTCTTAAAGTCAGCAACACTAAAACTTTCTTGAATACTACATATATCAATTAAATGATGTGGTATATTTTGCATTTCTTCTTGTGTTACTTTAGCAGTTGCAATGTTTAACTCTTTATATATTTGCATTGAATCAGCAGAAATGATTTCTCCGTTTATCTTTTTAGCAAGCTCAATTGAAAGTCCTGTCTTACCTGAGGCAGTTGGACCAACAATACATATAACTAAATTTTTTTCCATTACAATATTTCCTTTTACTTTCTTAAAAATTTTCTTTCAATTTCATATTTTGATATTTCATAAGCCGTAGGTCTACCGTGAGGACAAGTAAATGGATTATCAAGTTTTACCATTTCGTCTATTAAAGCTATCTGCTCTTTTTCGTCTAATTTCATTTTTCCTTTTACTGCAGCTTTACAAGCAAGAGTTGCTAAAAATCTAAATTCTTTTTCTGTATTTTGAGTTTTGTTTGCACCTAATAATTCGTCTATTATATCTTTAAACATTGATTTGTATTCAATATCATAGCCAATATTTGGTACACCAGATATTTTTATAGCATTATCACCAAATATATCTATCATAAATCCAGCTTTTTCAAACATATCTAGATTATTCTTTACAACATCCATTTCCTTAGTTGTAAGTTCAACTAAAGTAGGTATTAAAAGTAACTGAGTTTGTTTTTCTTTGCTATAATATTCCTTTTTTATTTGTTCAAATAAAAGTCTTTCGTGTGCTGCGTGTTGGTCAATTATATACATTATATCTTTTATTTGAATAATAATATATGTATCAAAAACTTGTCCAATATATTTGTATATAAGAGGCTCTTTTTCTTCATTATTTACATCTTCAATTTGTACATTAACACCTAGTTCTTCGCCTACTTCTTCTTTATTTTGATTAATATTAGTTTCCTCTTTAATTTCTAAAATATCATTAACATCATTTTTTTCGTTATTTACTATTTCGTTTTCAGTTATTATATCTGTTTTTGTATTAATTTCATATTTATCTTCTACTTTTTGTTCTTCATTAAGACTATTGCTTGTGTTTGAAACATTACTAGATATACTTCCAAAATCGTATTTTTTTGTATTATTATAATCTGATTTTATAACACCATTATTAAGTAAATCTTTAGAAATTTGATTTACTCTTTCCACATTTTCCACACTTTGAGCCTTTTTTATATTTGTAAAAGGACTTGTATCTTTGTTATAATTTTCAAGTGCTGATTTTACAGCATAATATACTGCATCAAAAACCTTTGATTCATCATCAAATTTTACTTCTAGTTTTGCTGGATGTACATTTACATCAATATGTGCTGGGTTAAGACTTACATTTAAAACAATAAATGGAAATTTATTTATAGCATATTTTTGTTCACAAGCTCTATCAATAGCAGAACTTATAGTTTTATCTTTTATATACCTTGAATTAATATATGTAAATTGATGCATCCTAGTAGAACGAGAAATTGTTGGAAGTCCTAACATACCATTTATTTTTATTTGTTCATATTCATAATCAAGCTTAATTACATTATTATATATTTCTTTTCCAAAAATATCATAAATTGTAGCTTTTAAATTGCCATTACCACTTGTGCTAATAACTACTTTTCCATTATTTATATATTTAAAACTGACATTTGGATTTGCAAGTGCAATTCTTGTTACTACATCTTCAATATAACCTGCCTCAGTATAATCTTTTTTCAAGAACTTAAATCTTGCTGGTACATTATAGAAAACATCCCTTATTTCAATTATTGTTCCAGTATTTGCTGCAATTTCTTCTTTAGATACAATATTACCTGCTTCAACTTGTACTTTTGTTCCAACATTTTCATTTATATTTTTAGTTGTAAGTGTAACTTTAGAAATCGCAGCAATAGATGCAAGTGCCTCACCTCTAAATCCCATTGATGTTATTGCTGACAAATCTTCTTCTTTTCTTATTTTACTTGTTGCGTGTCTTTCAAATGCAAGCTCAACATCATCTGAGGCAAAGCCTACTCCATTATCTATTATCTTTATATACTTTATACCGCCACTTCTTATTTCTATAGTTATATTAGTTGCTTTTGCGTCTATTGAATTTTCTATTAACTCTTTAACTATAGAAGCAGGTCTATCTACTACTTCACCTGCTGCTATTTTATTAATTGTTAATTCGTCTAAAAGAACAATATTTCCCATAATCTTATCCCTTTCAAAACACTTTATTTACCAAGCATTTTATCTATTTCAATACTTGACTTTCTTACTGCCTCTTTAATATATGTATCCATATCATCTTTTGTTATAAAAGTATTAACATTTTCTTTATATTCCTTACCCATAGAAAAACATTTATCTATTTTTTTTGCCAATTCTTTATCTGGTGCAATTTCTTTTATTTTTTGTCTAATATGATTTACATCAATATTGTATTTGTCTACAATATATCTATTCATATTATCATAATCCTTGTAAATGTCGTCTGAAAATTCTTTACTTGATTTAACTTGATTATATTGCAAATATTCTACTTTATCTGTATCATTTGCGTCAAGTTTTGCATATTTACCTATATATTTATCAAACCATACTTTATCTTGAACAAGGTGTGAAGCATAGCCTAGCACTTTTTCATTTGTTATATCTTCTCTATTTTCGTCTTCATATTTTAATACATTTGGTAAATGCTTAACTCCTGAATTTTCTATAACTTCTTCTATATAATGTGTTTTTTGTTTATCTTTACCTGCCATCTTAAGTAAATCAGGCATTAAAGCTCCTATAACAAACTTATCTGAAAATTTATACTTTTCTTTTAATTTATTTGCAATACATAAATGCATAATTAATGATCCCATAATTTCAACCTCTTAATCTTTAAAATATTATTTTAATTTTTCTTTTAGCCTATAAAGTACATCTAGTGCGTCTTTTGGAGAAAGTTCGTCTAAATTAGTTTTCTCTAAAATTCTTGTTATTTCAGCCATTTTGTAATTAAACATATCTACTTGTATTTCCTCAGTAGTTATGCTTTTTTTCTTTTCTTGTATTGTCTTTTTAGCTAAGTCAACATTTTCTAGATCTTTTAAAATTTCTTTAGCTCGTTTTATAACCTGTTTTTCAATTCCTGCAAGTTTAGCAACATATATTCCATAAGATTCATCAGCACCACCAGGTGTAATTTTTCTTAAGAATATAACTTCATCACCTTTTTCTTTAACATCAACTGAATAATTTTTAACCCCTTCTATTTTTCCTTCAAGTTCAATTAACTCGTGGTAATGAGTAGCAAACAAAGTTTTTGCTCCTATTTTTTCTAAATCTGCAACATATTCAACTGTAGCCCAAGCAATAGCAAGTCCATCATATGTTGATGTACCTCTACCAATTTCGTCTAGAATTATAAGGCTATTACTTGTTGCATTTTCTAGTATATTAGATAGCTCTTGCATTTCAACCATAAAAGTAGATTGCCCCATAGCTAAATCGTCTGATGCACCTATTCTTGTAAATATTCTATCTACAATTGAAATTTTAGCACTTTCAGCTGGTACGAAACTACCAACTTGTGCCATATATGTTATAATTGCTACTTGCCTCATATATGTTGATTTTCCAGCCATATTTGGCCCTGTTATAATTAATAGTCTATCAGTTGTTTTATTTAAATATACATCATTTGGAATAAATGTATCAGATTTTAGTGCTTTTTCAACAACTGCGTGTCTACCATTTTTTATATCTATCTCGCCACTTTCAACTATTTCAGGCTTAACATAATTATTATCTATAGCAACATTTGCAAATGAACATAATACGTCAAGTGTTGATACTACATTTGCTACACGTTGTATTCTTATAACTTCACTTGCTATTTTCTGCCTAATCTTACAAAATAGATTATACTCAATATCTACTAACTTATCTTTTGCTCCAAGTATTTTATCTTCAATTTCTTTTAATTCTTCTGTTATATATCTCTCTGCTCCAGCTAAAGTTTGTTTTCGTATATATCTATCTTCTGGTACTTTTGATTTATATGAATTAGTTACTTCTATATAATACCCAAATACTCTGTTATATCCTACTCTTAGCCATTTACCATTAATTCCAGTACGTTCTTTTTCTTTCGCCTCAAGTTCCATTAACCAATTTTGTCCTTGTGTTGATGCTGTTCTTAGTTCGTCTACTTGAGAATCAAATCCATCTTTAATTATTCCGCCCTCTTTTATAGTTATACCTGGTTCATCAACAATTGACTTTTCTATTAATCTTTTCATATCGTCTAGAGTATCTAGTTCTTGATAAAGTTCTTCTACATAACTATTTTTTGAAGTATTTACCAAACTAGCAAGTACACTTTTTATCTGTGGTAATTTTTCAAATGAATTTTTTAGTGATATAAGCTCTCTTGCATTTGCACTTGTATTAACAACTTTTGATATTAAGCGTTCTATATCATAAATACTTTTAAGTGAATCTTCTATATCATTTCTTAAAATTGTGTTATTGACTAAAGCTTCAACTGCTGATTGCCTTTTTAATATCTCCTCTTTATTAAGAAGTGGTGCTTCAAGCCATTTCCTTATTTTTCTACCACCCATTGCAGTTGAGGTTTTATCAAGTACCCAAAGCAAGCTTCCTTTTTTTGTTTTTTCTCTATTTGATTCTAGTATTTCTAAGTTTTTTCTAGTATAAGAATCAAGTTGCATATATTTTTCAATTTCGTATTTTACTAAACTATTTAACTGACTAATACTTGTTTTTTGTGTTTCTTCAACATAGTTTAAAAGTATATTTGCAGCTTTCTTTTCTAAATCATTAATTTTAATATTTGATTTTAGTAATATTTCTTCTAGTACTTTATTTTCCATATTATTTTGATATGTTGTTATATATATATCAAAGCTCCTATTTATCTCATTTTCTATTAATTTGCCCCTACTATCTTCATCTGATATTATTATTTCTGATGGCATTATTCTTGCAATTTCATTTAATACTTTTATATTTAAATCAATTCCTGATAGACTTGACACCATAAATTCTCCAGTTGAAATATCACAAAAAGAAATTGCAACTGAATTTTTCTCAAACATTACTGTAGCTATGTAATTATTCTTTTTTTCATCCAACATTGTAAGTTCAGTTATTGTTCCAGGTGTTATTATTTTTACTACATCTCTTTTAACAATTCCCTTTGCCTCTTTAGGATCTTCTAACTGTTCACAAATTGCAACTTTATACCCTTTTTCAACAAGTTTTGGAATATATGTATTTACAGCATGATGTGGTATTCCACACATTGGTGCTCTTTCTTCTAAGCCACAATCTTTACCAGTTAAAGTAAGTTCAAGTTCCCTACTTGCAGTTATAGCATCATCAAAAAACATTTCATAAAAATCACCAAGTCTATATAACAAGATACAATCTTTGTATTTATCTTTTGTTTCAATATACATTTGCATCATTGGTGTTAGTGCCATTTTATACCTCTTTCTTTCTATATTATTTTACATGGTTATTATATCAAAAAACGCAAAAAAATACAATAATCTTAATTTATATTAATCTACTATAGCAAAAACGAATCTACTTGTCAAATTAATTCCAATGTATTTTACATAAATAATTGACTACATATAAATTTTATGATATAATTTATTCATAAATAATATTATTAATATTAACTAAATTTAGGAGGTTGTCATAGATGAAAGCTTTAAGAATGTGGGATGTTGAATTAAGAGGTTGTCTTTTTACCTTGTATCCGGCAGCAGAAGAAAAAGAAGTAAATCAAGATTTAATGTATAGTTTGCTTAAAATAGCACAAGAAAAATTTGTAGATGAAATTCCTGATAAAAGGGAAGATATGCCACTTTGGCCAACAACGTACTCAAAAAAAGATATTCAAGAAAACTGTTTAAAGGCTAGTTTAGAAACACTTATTCAAGAAAAGCTTCTTAAAGATAATGGAGATGATACTTTCTCCTTAACTGAGAAAGCACTTGACGTATTCTACCGTGCAAAAGAAATTAATGACGAGCTAAAAAAACAACACTTTTTCTTTTGTCCGTGCTGCTTTTAATAATCATCAAAATAAATAAGCCTTCGTTTAAGCTTAAAAAAATTATTGAAAATAGCTTAATATTATGATATGATTCCAAGTAATAAGAGAAACAATATCAACTAAATTTAGGAGGTAATTTCAAATGGAAACTTTAAAAATGTGGGATTTAACCAAAGATGATTATTATACCTCACTGTATAAAGCTTGTACTAAAAAAAACGTAGATCCAATTTTTATGTGTGTTTTAGTCAGTATTGCCCAAGATAAATTTATAACAGAAATTCCCGAAAATAGAGATGATATTCCTCCTTGGCCAAGGACTTACACAAGAGAAGATATCGAACACCATTGCAAAGCAACTGTCATTGCTCTTTTGGCTTTTAGTGGCCTATTACGTGTAATTGGAGATGATACTCTTTATTTAACCGACAAAGCAATGGAAACACTTATCTTAGCAAAGGAATTAAAAGATAAAGGTATAAATTAATTTTGCTCCAATATTTAAATAAAAAACTTGTGCTAATCAATTAGTTAGCACAAGTTTTTTGTTTATTATTTATATTTTTCAAAATCATCTTCAATATTTCCAACAATTTCTTCAAATATATCTTCCATAGTAACAATACCAATTGCCATATCTTTTTCTTTTACTACAATTGCCATATGTTCTTTATTATTTCTCATTTCATTAAACAATAAATCTAGTCTTTTACCTGCTGAAACATACATACAAGGTTTAATAACTTTATCTTTATCTATTTTTTGATGTTTATCTTCTAATATATTTTTAAGTACAGTTTTTACATTTATTATTCCTACTATTTTTCTAATATCTCCATCACATACAGGTATTCTTGTATAACCTGAATTTAATACTATATCTTTAATTTTTTCTTTGCTACTATTTAAATCAATAACAACTGCATTTTCAATATCAACCATTATGTCTTTTACAACTGTTTCATCTAATTTTAAAAAATTTGATATTACTTTACTATCTTTTTTTGATAAAGTTCCTAATTCCTTTGCTACTTCGACAGATTCTTTTATTTCTGAGTCTTTATATGATATTCTTTCTTTTCTTTCAACATCAAAAATACGCATTATTATTTCTTCTGTAAATTTCATAAATTTACTAACAGGAGAAAAAATTTTTGAAACTACATATACAAAATCAATAGTATGTATAACTATTTTATTTTTCTTTTTGATTGCAATAGACTTAGGTATTAACTCTGCAAATATATATAGCAAGTATGTAAGTAGTATTACAGTTAAAAGTATAACAAAATATTTTACTATATATACTGTACCTTGATTTGTTATATTAAACTTTTTATATATTGGATTTGCAATAATTTCAACTATTAATGTTCCAAGCCATAAACTACAAAAAGATACCCCAGACCTAATTGAAGATACAAAAACACTTGAATTATTTAATATTTCTTTTAATCTTTTTAGTTTTTTCTTGTCCTTTATTTCATCTAACTGCAAATCTTTTTCTTTTATAGTAAGATAAGCTGTACCTATTGCACTCATATATGCCATAACAAAAAACAATATCAAAGAAGTTAGTATTTCTAAATAAACCATTTTTTCCCTCACATATAACATCTAATATATTTATTATATCTCATTTTTATACATTTCTTCAATATTTTTAAAGATATTTCTTTATTTTTTATATTACTCCCAAATTAACAAGCAATATAGCAGTAATTGTTGCAACAAAATCAGCACACAGGCCTGCTATTATTATACCTCTTGATTTTTTTAGTCCAACTGCTCCTAAAAAAACTGTAACAGTATATAACGTAGTTTCATTTGCACTCATAATAATTGAAGCCATTTTACCTGCTGTACTATCAGGCCCTAAATTTTTAAATATGTCCATAACTGCAGACATAGAAGCTCCACCAGAAAGTGGACGCAAAATGCAAAGTGGCAAAATTTCACTTGGAATATTTAATTTTGAAAGTAATGGTTTAATTGGGTATAGTATTATATTTATAGCTCCTGTTTCCTTTAACAAACCTATGGCAATTGTAATTGCTAAAATATATGGAAAAATGTTATACACTACTTTTAAGCCACTTAAAGCACCATCTACAAAATACTTAAAAACATCCTTCTTTTCTTTAATACCTATTAAAATAATTAAAAGTATAGTAAGTGGAATAATTGACTGAATAATATAATTTAACATATCTTCCCTCTAAATTTTTTTATTTAATATTTTAATGCTAACTATTCCTACAATTAAAGCAAAAACTGTTGCTATCCAAACAGGTATGATAATCTGACTTGGGTTATTTGAACCATATAACGCACGCATAGCTATCATACTTGTTGGAATAAGCTGAATCGAGGCAGTATTTAGCAAAACAAAAGTGGTAATATTGTCATTTGGTACATTTTTTATTTTATTTTCCTTTTGAAGTTCTTCCATTGCTTTTATTCCATTTACTGTTGAGGCATTACCTACTCCTATTACATTTGTAGATATATTCATAGACATATACTCTATAGCTTTTTCAGAAAGTTCTTCTTTATTAAATAATTTATATATAAACTTCCTAAAAACACTAGCAAACTTTTTTATAGCACTTGTATTTTCAAATATATTAAATATACCACTCCAAAAGCACGTCATAGCAATTAATGATATGATATTTTCTATAGCATTTTTTCCACTTTCCATTATATTAGTTATAATATTTTGAAAACAACCTGTAAAAAATGCGACAACAATACTTATTATAATCATAAAAGCCCAAATTTTTGACATACACATTCCCCCAAAATATTTACTTTCTAAAATATATGATGTATCATATAAATATATTCACTTGCATATATTCCATATATGTATTACAAGGAGGAGTTTATGAAAGGCTATACTTTAAACCCAGATAAAGAATTTGTAAAAAAAATTATAGAAGGAATACACAAAAAGAACGGACATTGTCCTTGCAGAATTAAAGAAGATGATTCTACTTTATGTCCATGTGATGAATTTATAACTAAAAAAATATGTAAATGCAATTTATTTGTGAAAATTAAGTAGAAAACAAAAGCAAAAAATTAGGTTTGTATCAAGAATGGTACAAATCTAATTTTTTATATTCTATTTATATACTTACTTCAACTCCTTTTTTTACATTTGAATTGTCTGATTTTGTCTCTATCATTTTATCTACTAAATCTGATGTTTCTTGTGTATAATTTACTATTATTTCTGACCCTTCTTCTGTTGCTGCGTTAGTGAACATATTATCATATGGAATATAATTAACACTATTTACACTTATAGTCACCTTTAATCTACTACAGTTAACAAACATACTTGCTAGCCTTGCACCTTGACTTCTATTAAGGTTAATTCCACCTATACTTATTAATTTACTACATCTAGCAAACATACCATGCATATCTCTAACCTTACTAGTGTCAAAATTACTCACATCTATGCTTACTAAATTAATACAGCTATCAAATGTTTGTTCCATAACACTTACGTTACTTGTATCAAAATTACTTACATCTAAATTTGTTATACTCCTACAACCAGCAAACATATAACCCATATTAGATAATTTACTTGTATTAAAATTATTTACATTTAAGTTTTTTAAATTATGACATTCAGCAAACATACAATACATAGTTGTTACCTGACTTGTATTAAATCTACTTAAATCTATACTTATTAAGCTATTACATCCACAAAACATTCTTGCCATATTTGTTGTCATACTTGTATCCAATACTTTTATATCTATCTCTTTTACTGCACTAAATCCATTAAACATATTATCTGAATTTTTATTTGCAATTACTTTTCCTAATCCACCTATTGTTAATTCGTATCCACCATTTCCATCATTTACTACCCAAGCCATTACTGCTCCATTATTTCCTTCTGATACATCCCAATATTCTACTACTTCATTTGGTACTTTATTAATTGCTATAAACTTTACTTTGGTTATTTTTTTTATATATTCAGCTGCATAAAAAGTATCTCCATCAACTCTTGCTTTTAATACTGAATCATTTGGATTTCCTACAATATAATCCATACTTTCTGCTATCTCTTGTTTTTTCTTATCTTCACCTAAATATATTAATCCTTCTCCAAAAGCTAACACTTCATTTTTATATTGTTCAAAGACTACTCCTTCGTAATCCTCTTCTGTTATTTTACTTTTATCTCCTTTATATTTTGTCATTAAGTCACCTTGTCTTATTCCATATGCATTTTTTATTTCTTGCAAATCACTTCTAAATGTTGCTTCTTTTGAATTTTCAATTGGATTATTATATATTACTGTATTTACTATTGATGCAGCAAGTATTATTATTACCACTATTGTTATTAACATCACTATTAAACTAATTCCTTTTTTCATATACCTTTCCTCCTTAATTTTAAACACACAAAGCCAGTGCTAGAATATTTTTACCATATTCTAACACTGGCTTTTTTAACCTATTTAATTTTTTTATATTATTTAGTAAGTTATTGTATGTATGTATGTATGTATGTATGTATGTATGTATAGTGTATTCATATTTTTCACTCCTTTAGTTTACATATTTTATTTTGCTTTATTTTTCCCTCATTTTCATTTTACAATATTTTTTTCTTTTTTACAATAATTCGTATCTTTTTTATATGAAAAAATGAGTGAAATTTTTAATTTTTCACTCATTACTATATCTTTTATTTAATCATATAAATCTTTTAAAACTTTGTTAAGTTTTCTGCTTTGCCTTCTACTTTTTATTATGCTAGACATATTAAATGCATATTTACATATTACCTTTGCAGCAAAATTAATTAATACAACAATAAAAATTGCTTTAAACATAATTCCAAATATTTGAAATGGATTCATAAATAATTCTCCATAATCAATATTTTTTAATGCATCAAAACTTAGCAATTCATCTATTTTTTGTTGTAACTCATTAC
>CANQLD010000024.1 GCA_947624625.1 uncultured Clostridia bacterium
GAAGTAAGACAAAGAGCTGCTAGAAAAGGAAGAAATCCACAAACTAAAGCTGAAATTAAAATACCAGCTTCTAAAGCACCAGTTTTCAAAGCTGGAAAAGCTTTAAAAGAATTAGTTAACAAAAAATAATTTAAGAATTATTTAGATATACACGAGCATAAAGCTTGTGTATGTTTTTTTTATACTAAAAAAACCACCTTAAATGGTGGCTTTTCTTAAGATATTTTTTGTTCCTCTTCTTTTAAATCGTTTAAATCACTTGTACAAAAAGCACATTTAGTTGCTTTTATATCAATTGTACTTTTGCAATAAGGACAAGTTTTTGTAGTTTCTATTTTTTCTTTTGCTTCCTTTTTATTTGATTTTTTTATAAAACTAATTACAATAAACAAAACAAAAGAAATAATTAGAAAATTAATTATAGCATTAAGAAGTTCTCCATAACTAAGTATTATAGCCCCTGCAGCTTTTGCTTCTTCTATAGTATTAAAATGTCCCCCCTTTAATGTTATAAACAAAGTAGAAAGGTCAACATCTTTAGTAAGTAAACTTATTATTGGAGTAATAGTTGAAGATACTAGAGTATTTACTATATTAGTAAATGCACTACCTATAACAACACCGATAGCCATATCAACAATATTACCTTTCATTGCAAACTTTTTGTAATTTTCTAGTGTCTTTTTTGCATTTTTTCTTGTCTCTTCTCCTTTTTGTTTTAATAATTCTTTAGCTTCTTTAGCATCATTTACTTTCATTTCAATCACCATAATTATTTTACATTGCCATATTGCAAATTTCAAGCTTTTTTAAGAAAAATGTAAAAAACTAATTATATTAATTATATATCATTTGCTTGCTTTTATGTATTATATATAGTAAAATATAGTAGTATTTAAAAGGAGAACAGTGTATTATGATAGGAACAAACGGAGTAACTTTAAGGTTTGGCAAGAGAACATTATTTGAAGATGTAAATATAAAATTTACAAAGGGAAATTGTTATGGCATAATTGGGGCAAATGGAGCAGGAAAGTCAACATTTCTAAAAATACTTTCTGGTGAAATTGAACCAAGTGAGGGAGAAGTATTTTTATCACAAAATGAAAGACTTGGAATACTTAAACAAAATCATTATGAATATGATGATGTTAAAGTTATTGATACTGTTATTAGAGGAAATACTAAGTTATATGAAATAATGAAGGAAAAAGAAGCTATTTATGCTAAAGAGGACTTTAATGAACAAGATGGAATAAAAGCTGGAGAATTAGAAGCTGAATTTGAAGCTTTAAATGGTTGGATGGCAGAAAGTGATGCTGCACAACTTCTTGTAGGACTTGGTATAGAAGTTGAACTTCACGAAAAGTATGTAAAAGAGTTAACAGGACCACAAAAAGTAAAGGTATTACTAGCACAAGCTTTATTTGGAAATCCTGATGTATTACTTCTTGATGAGCCAACAAATAACTTAGATATAGACGCAATTGAGTGGTTAGAAGAATTTTTAATTAACTTTGAAAATACTGTACTTGTTGTATCTCACGATAGATATTTTTTAAATAAGGTATGTACACATATAGTAGATATAGACTTTAACAAAGTTAAACTTTATGTTGGAAACTACGACTTTTGGTATGAATCTAGTCAACTTGCTTTAAAACAAATGAAAGAATCAAACAAGAAAAAAGAAGAGAAAATTAAAGAATTAGAGGATTTTATTCGTAGATTTAGTGCAAATGCATCTAAATCAAAGCAAGCCACATCAAGGAAAAAGACTCTTGAAAAAATACAACTTGATGAAATAGTACCTTCAACTAGAAGATACCCATTTATTGAATTTAAACCTGAAACACCTTCAGGTAAAGAAATACTTGAAGTAGATAATATTAGCTTTGAGAAAAACGGAGAACAACTTTTAAAAAATGTTTCCTTTAAAGTATTAAAAGGGGATAAAATAGCTTTACTTGGGGATAATGGACTTGCTAAGACTGCGTTATTTGATATAATAATGGGAAAAGAAAAGCAAGATAAAGGAAAAATTACTTTTGGAAAGACAATAATTCCTTCATACTTGCCACAAGATAATGAAAAGTTCTTTAATTCAGATAAATCTATTGTAGAGTGGATTGCTGATGCATACAATATAAATGATGAAACTGTTATACGTAGTTTTCTTGGTAGGATGTTATTTTCTGGCGAAGAATCATTAAAAAAAGTAAATGTACTTTCTGGTGGAGAAAAAGCAAGATGTATGTTATCAAGAATAATGCTAGAGAAACCTAATTTTATTTTACTTGATGAACCAACAAACCATCTTGACCTTGAAAGCATTACTGCTTTAAATAATGGCCTTATAAAAAGTATAGATGAGATGATATTTGTTTCACACGACCATCAATTTATACAAACGATTGCAAATAGAATTATTGTACTTACAGAAGATGGTATAATTGACAAAAGGATGACTTATGACGAATATCTAGAAGAACAAAAGCAAGGTAAGGTATAATGGAAAAAGATAAATACTATGTATATATGTTAAGATGTGAAGATAACTCTATTTATACAGGTATAACAAATGATTTTAACCGTAGAATAAATGAACATATAAGTAAAGATAAAAAATGTGCAAAATATACTTTAAATCATAATGTAGTAAAGATAGAGGCACTTTGGCAAACAGAAAATAGGGTACTTGCATCAAAACTAGAATTTTGGATAAAAAAGCTATCTAAAGCACAAAAAGAAGAATTGATAAGAACTAATAATCTTGATACTTTATTTAGTGAAAAGCTAGAAACACAAAAGTATGAAAGAATAAATTAGAAAGTAAAAAACCAAGCAATACATAAAAGTTTGCTTGGTTTTTATATAGCTATGATTAATTAATAATTATATCTTTTAATAATTTTTCTCTATATTCCGTATCTTTATGTAAGTTGAAATCTTGGTAAAAATTCATTATTTTATCATATTCATCTTGTTCACATATTGGTAAAATTGTTGGTTTACTACCATAATACAACTGTCTATTTCCATACCAACATAAATAAATTTTATCAACATATTCTTTTGGTATTAACTTAAGTACTTTTATAAAATCTATATGTTTGACAGGTAAGTATTTTCCCATTTCATATAGTTTGTATAATAGGGTATATGGCTTTATGTTCATTGGAAATAGATTTACTCTATCTATATTATTTTGAAAACACCATAAAATGCTTTGTAGGGTGTCTTGTATCTGATTTTCAGTAGATAAAAATGGCATACCAAAAATAACATTTGTTTCAACTGCAAATCCATAAGATTTTATTAAATTAACTTTTTCTACAAAGTTGTCATTATCAATTATTTTATTTAGGTAATTCTTTCTATACTTAGGATTAGAGCTTTCAAATCCTAATTCAATTTCTATGCACTTTTTAAGTAACTTTTGCTTTATTAATTGTAGAATATCATTATTAATACTAGAGTAATGCGTTTCAAATACTATTACATCTATATCAGTATTTGCAATCTCATTTAACAAAGCTACCATATTTTCTCTTGGCATTTCAAATTCATCTAATATACTTCCTAAACTATTTAAAAGTAGTATATTAGGTTGTTCATTTAAATTATTAAGAACTTTTTCCATTATTTCTTTTATATCATTAGGACTTAGATTTTTTCTCCTCGATTTTCCATAATCGCACATTATACAATTTCCGTTTTTACTAAATCTACATCCTACACTATAAAAACAAATTTGTAGTACTTTTCCATCAAAGAAAGTATCATATTTTTTATTAGTAAAGGTTTGTTTACTTTTTTCTTTAATATGCTCTTTAATTAACTCTTTATCCATAGTACATCCCTCTCTATATATTATTATGCCATACTATGTATAGTTTATCAAGACTATTTTTAAAATCAAAAATTAATGTTTTCGTAAGTATTTTAATGTGAATTATTTTTTTAGACTTTTATTATTTTCTTTTTCTAATTGTTTTAAGCTCTTTTCAGGTGTAGGTAAATCTTCAGGCATAGTACCACCATTTTTGGCAATTACTTCTCTTATATTTTTGCCAATATTATAATGTGTTTTATTAGCTTCTATTTTCGTTTTTATATTATCTTTTCTTAACTTTTGCTCTGTTTGAGAAATTCTAAATAAATTTGCAATAAGTTCGTCACTTCCCATATTATCTAATATATCTTCTCTATACCTTAAGCCTTTTCTTTTAGCAATATCATCAGCAGTTTCTCCATTATATAATCCTTTATACCCATAATTATGAAATTTATCAAAATTTTTAACTCCTGCATTTTTAGCAGCTTGATTAAGTGAATAATTTCCTTTTCTTGTTAAGTCCCTTTGATAAAATCTTTTTTCATCTTCTGTTAGCATACAATATTCTTTTTCAGTAATTTCTTGTTTTCTAGTTTGAACTGCAAAATATGTTTGTGCTAAAGCTATAACTTTTTTTCTACTATCTCCATTTTGTGCTATTAGATAACAAGCATAACGAGTTAATTTATAATCTAGAATTGTTTTTTCTGCACCTTTTGGCATTTTTATCGTTTTGTCGGCACCGACAAAATGTTCAAATGCACTTATACCGCTATTTTGACAAGCTATTTTTGCTTTTTCAATTATGCCATTAAATTTTCTCCACTCCTTATAATCTAATACTTCTTGTAATTCTCTTGCATACCAAAATTCAACTCCATTTTTATCAATATGCTTAATATCTTCAAATGTCTTATTATTCTTTTCTATTTCTTTCATTTTCATCACCTCCATTTCAACGTACATTTATGGATATAATTATAAAACATATGTTCATATTTGCCAATGATATTTTAAATTTTTTATAATAAATAAAAAGTAATTTGAATCTTATTTCAAAAAATAGAATTCAAATTACTTTCTAACAGTTTATTTTGTATTTTAAAAATAAAATTTTAAACGCAATTTAATATTTTTCTAAATATTTTTTTGCATTCTCTGTAATCCAGCTGATTATTGTAATATTATCTTTTTTTAATTTTTCTCTTAACTCTGTTCCTAAATTTTTGTCTATATTAGTTCTAATTTGATTATATCTTTTTAACTGCCATTCTCGCTCTTTTTTATAATCCCTCATTTGATTACCTTCTTATTATTAAATCGAAGAGGAGAGTATATCTCTTCTTGACTAAAAGTATAAATTATATTATACTTTAACTAGAAGTTTATGATATTTTTAAATTGTTTGTGAAATTGTCGTCTAAACTTCTTTTGTTCTTGCTTTAATACAATTAAAGCAAGGACTTTTTGTAATATTTTAATCTCCTTCCTACATTTTTTATTAAATTATACTGTGTGTAGTGTGAAGATGCTATTTTTAAAAAAAAGGAGATAAAAATTTACTTAATTAACTTAAGTGTGCTACTACTTTAAAAATATTTAAAACTGAGTCGGGAAAAAGTCGGGAAATTTAAAAAAAGAGACAAACGGTACTATATAAGTCCGCTTGTCTCTATATCTTGGTGCCCCAGAAGCGATTCGAACGCCCGACCCACGGCTTAGAAGGCCGTTGCTCTATCCAACTGAGCTACTGGAGCATTTACTATATTATAATAACATATTTTAATATAAAATGTCAATACTTTGAAATGAATTTGTGTTTATTAATATATTAAAAAAGGTAAGAAGGGTAAAAAACATTTTGAATTGGTATTTTAAAGCTAATTTCTTTTTTTCCTAAATTATACGACATTTTATGCTTGTTTAAGTGGTTTTGCTATGGTATAATGCATATAAGTGGTGAAAAAAATGAAAAAAATATGGAGTCTAAAGTTTAATGATATAATCAATATTTTTTTAGTTATATTATTATTACTTTTATCTATACAAAAAGGTGGCTTTTATAAAGGGGACAATTTGATATTCCTTTTAGGTGTAGAAATACTTGGAGTTATTGTAATAGTATATAATTTTGCAAAAAATAAACTAAAATATGATTTTGATATAATTGCTTTTTTGTTATTACTTTTTCCAATTGCTTATGCACTTCCAATAGTATTTAATAACTATGCGTCATTAAATGATAGCATAGTAGAAATGTTAAGGTATTTTAGTATATATATCATATATAAACTTGTATATTATTTAAATAATAAAAAAATATATGAAAATGTTGTAATATATTTAACATTATTTTTAGGAGTGCTTGGAATAGATGGATTAGGAGCAAGGCTTTTAAAACCATTTCTTAAAATATTTCACTCAAATTATTTAGATACAGATTTAATGAGGATGTCCTCAACACTTCAATATGCTAATGTACTTGCTATAATATTTGTTATAGCTTCAATATTACTATTTGAAAAACTGCTAGATAATAATTGTTGTAATGATAAAAAAAGATTTGCATTAAATTTTACTTTTTTTTCATTTGTAAATTCTAGTTTAATTTTGACACAATCAAGAGTGCCACTTTTGCTTTTAGTAATATATTATATATATAGAATAATTAGTGATAAAGAAACTAGAAAAAAGCAGTTAAAGATTTTGCTTGGACTTTTACCGTTTTTGTTAATATATATAGTGGTTACATTTAAATTACTATACATTAACAAAAATTATATATATATGTTAACAGGCATATTTTTAGCTATCTGTTATGGTTTGCCATTTATTTATTTTAATATATTTAAGAAAGATAATAATACGTTATTATTTGTATCAAAAAATAAAAGAAAAATAGGTATAATTATAACTATATTAGGTATTTGTTATATAGTTCTTGCATTTTTGATACCAGCACCACTTAAAATAACTGAAAATTCAAAAGATGTTTTTAAAAGAAATATATATAACATTTCTAGTTTAGAAAATAATATAAAATTTAAAGTGAATCAAAATATACAAGATAGTAGATACTGGATAAAAATATATTCGATTTATGAAAATAATGAAAAAGAATTAATACAGTCATACGAATACTATAACAATGTAAGTGGTAATTTTGATTTTGACTTTAATTTGAAGGAAAAGGCAAAATATATTGCAATAGAAATTAAATGTTACAAAGGTAGTATAAATGTAAATAATTTAAAGATAAATGATAAAGATATTACTTTAAATTATGCGTTATTTCCAGTAGATATAATTAGTAAAATACAAGATGTTATATATGGAAGTAATAGTTACAACTTAAGAATTACATATTACAAAGACGCATTAAAAATATGGAGTTCTTCTTTAAAAAATATGTTATTTGGAGTTGGAGGAGAAGGATTTAATAAACTATATCAAACTGTGCAAAATGTAGGATATACTTCAACAGAGGTACATAGCTCATTTTTGCAAATACTAGTAGAAGCAGGTATATTTGGTTTTGTTATTATTGCTTCAGTAATAACGATATATATGTATATTGCTAAAAAGAGTGTGTATAAATGTGCGACTTTGTTACTTGTAATTCACTGCTTAGTAGATTTAGATTTTTCATATACAATAATTTTAGCACTATTTGCAATACTTCTTGCTATTACTAAGAAAAATGAAAAAATAACACTTAATATAGCAATACTAAAAAATTTTGAATTTGTACTATCACTACTATTTTCGGCTTTTTCAATTTATTTGCTTGTTAAAATGAATATTGCGTATTATATGAATATTCCAAAAGTAGATAATACCAAAAATGACATTAAGACTCAAGCAAATTTAGTAAATAAACTTGAGCAGAAAGTAATGCTTGATAGAAGTGATAATAATTATAGAAAAGAACTTTCAAAAGAATATGAGAATTATTTAAAACTCTTGATAGAGTGGATAAATACTGATACAAACAATGATTTAGTAAAATCAGAAATAAAAAATGTTTTGGAAAATATAGAAAAAAATGCTAAAACAATGTATGAAAGTGAAAAGCAGGATAAAGATACATTAATTTATGTTTCAAATATATATTTTAATAATATCTATTATTTAGTGCAAAATGGAAATTTTGAAGAAGAAAAGCAGGGATACAATTATTATTTAGAAAAAATAAAAAACAATTTAGAATATGTAAAGAGGAGCTATAAATATAATTCAAATATACAGAAGAAAATTGATAGTATGTATGAAAAGTATTATACTGAACTTGAAAGCAAGAATATACAAAATGATTATATGGAATATTTTAGAGCTAAGTAAAGTAAATTATGTATTTTTCTATTGTATTTTGTAGTAATATATGATATAATATGAAACATAAATGACTAGAGGAGGAAAAAATAATGGGATGGATTGATTGGACAATATCAATTTTAACAATAGTAGTAGGAATAATACTAACTATAGTAGTAATGCTTCAAAATAGTAAAGATGGACAATCAGCTGTAACTGGAGCAAATACTTTTTATGGTGCAAATAAATCAAAAACATTAGATGGAATACTTTCAAAATATACAGTAGTGCTTGCACTTGTATTTATAGTGCTATGCTTTTTAACTACAGTTGCAATAATTAAATAAGGTCTGATGATTATGAATAAAAAATATAATGTTGAAAGTGAAAATGTTAATTTAAGTAATGAAGAATATTTAAGAAAGAAGGAAGTCCTTGCTTCCTTTTTTTTGGATGGTAATTATGAACTAATGACCTTTAAACAAATAAAAGGTATTTTTAATATTACAAAAAAAGAAGATTATATTTTAGAAAAAATATTAGATGAACTGCAACAAGAAGGAGTTATATATATAGATAGTAGCAAAAGATATGTGCCAACTGCTTCAAAAAATATACATATTGGAGTATATGAAGCAAAATCTGCAAATTTTGGTTTTGTTAGGACTAAGGAAAACGAAGATATATATGTATCTTCTGACTATTCAATGAATGCAATGGATAAAGATAGAGTATTAGTAAAAATAATTTCAAACAAAACTGAAGATAAAAATGCAGAAGGACAAGTTATAAAAATAGTAGAAAGAAATATTAAAACTATTATTGGAAGATTTGAAAAAAGTAGAAATTACGGTTTTGTATCACCTATTGATAGTAAAATAAAAGATATATATATACCTAAGAAATATGTACAAAATATAGAAGATAACCAAATGGTAAAAGTGGAGCTTTTAAAATATCCAACAAATTCAAATAAAGCTGAAGGTAAGATTATACAAGTTATAGGAAGTATAGATGATGAAGATATTGATGTAAAAGCATTAAGTACTCAATATGATGTAGAAAACAGAAAACAGTTTCCAAGTGATGTATGTGAAGAAGTAGAAAAAATAAAAGATACTGTATTATCAAAAGATTTAATAGGAAGAAAAGATAAAACTTATGAAAATGTTTATACAATAGATGGGGAAGATGCAAAAGATTTAGATGATGGAGTTTCTGTAAAAAAACTTGATGATGGAAATTTCTTGTTATCAGTATATATTGCAGATGTATCACACTATGTAAAAGATAATACAAGGTTAAATGAAGAAGCTATTTCAAGAGGGACAAGTGTATATATTCCAGGTACTGTTATACCAATGCTTCCAAAAAAGCTATCAAATGGAATATGTAGCTTAAATGAAGGTGTAAAAAGACTTGCTCTTGCAATTGATATAAAGATTGATAAAGAAGGGGAAGTTATTGAAAGTGAAATATATAAAGCAGTAATAAATGTCAAAAAAAGGATGACATATGAAAAAGTATATAAAGTATTAAACTCAGAAGATGAAAAGGTATTAAAAGAATATGCACCTTTTAAAGAAGATTTATTTTTAATGCAAGAACTTGCACTTTTACTAAATGCTAAAAGACTTAGTAAAGGAAGTATTAATTTTGATATACCTGAAACTAAAGTTGTACTTGATGAAGATGGTAAAGTAATAGATATAAAACCATATGAAATAACAATAGCAAATAAAATTATAGAAGAGTTTATGCTTGTAGCAAATATGCAAGTTGCAGAAAAGTTTTTCTATTTAGATTTACCTTTTATTTATCGTGTTCACGAGAAACCTGATGATGAAAGACTTAGAGAACTAAATGAAGTATTATATAATTATGGCAAGAAGATAAAAGGAATAAATAATATACATCCAAAAACATTAGCTGATATATTAAATTCAATAACTGATGAAGAAGAAAAGCAAATTGTATCAAACTATATGCTAAGATGTTTAAAACTTGCAAGATATTCAGAAGACTGTATGGGACACTTTGGACTTGCTGCAAAATATTATTGCCATTTTACATCTCCAATTCGTAGATATCCTGATTTATTTATTCATAGAGTAATATCGGATTATATTGATAGTGGCTATGTATTAAATAACGAAAAAATAGAAAAATATAAAATTCAAGCACAAAAATATGCTAAAATTTCCTCTGAAATGGAAAAAGAAGCTACACAGGCAGAAAGAGATTTTGATGATTTATACAAGGCTATTTATATGAAAAATTTTGTTGGAGAAGATTTTAAGTGTATTGTATCTTCAATAACTTCTTTTGGTATGTTTGTTAAACTTGCAAATACTGTTGAAGGGCTTATACCTTTTAATAATATGGGCGATAATGATTATTACATATTTGATGAAGAAAGAAGAATTTTAGTTGGTAAAAATATAGGTGAAATATTTAGAGTAGGAGATAAACTTAAAGTAAAACTTGTAAGATGTGATATAAGAACAAAACAGATTGATTTTGAATATATTGGTAGGGAGGTAAAAGATGAAAGAAAAAAAGGAAAAAATAGTTCCAAAAAAGGTGAAAGCAAAGGAAAGAGTAAATCCCCAAAAAAGAACAACACAAAAAGAAACAAAAAATCAAAATAAAGTGACTAGCTTTTTTAATGAATTTTTCGATTTTTATAATACAAACTTAAAGAAAAAACATATTATTGTTTATGTTATATCTTTAGTTATATTCTTTTTGTTTTTAGCAGTGTTTATATCAAGTATTGATGTAACAAATTCTATAGAAAGACTAGCTGAAAGTTCTACACAAGCTCAGGTATCTACTATTAAAGATATATTAAGTACAATTTTTAAGCAAACCTTACCTGCTATATTTTTAGTTATATTTGCTGGAATTACACCTTTTGTATATTTATCTTTTATAGGATTTGGGTATTCATATGTACTTGCACTTGATATTGCAAATGCTTTTGTAATTAATCCACATACTTACAATGTTATATTAATGACAATAGGTGGCATTATACAAATATTTGCTATATCTCTTGCAATAGTTACCGGATTTTATTATTGTGGTTTATCTACTAAAAAATTTAGATATTCTCAACGTAGTGGATTTGGATTATATGATTTTAAAAAGCAAGTATATTCTTTAAAGAATCAAAAAGAGAAAATAGAAAAACTTGATGAAGCTAAAAGAAAGAAAGATGAAAAGACAGAAAAACTTAATGTTAAGATTCCATATATGTCACTATTTCAAGTATTTGTAGTAGCATTTGTAATAGCGGTTATTGGAACAATAATTTCAGCAATTTAGGAGGAAAAATGAGGGCTAGATATAATAAAGTTGATATTGATACTTTGAAGGAAAATAAAAGATTTTTAAATAGTAAAGAGGCTTTGCAAGAAGTATTAAAGAAAAAAATAAATAATAATACTAAATTATATATTGAAATTGGTATGGGCAAAGGTGATTTTCTATTTAATAAAGCAAAAAATGATAAAGATAATATATATATTGGAATTGAACTTTGCCTTCCAGTACTTGCACTTGCAATAAAAAAGATTAGTAGATATGAAGAAAATGAAAATATATATCTTGATAATTTGTATGTAATGTCTTTTGACGCATTAGAAATATGTGATTATTTAGGCAATTTCAAGGTTGATACAATATACCTTAATTTTAGTGACCCTTGGCCAAAAAAAAGACATGAAAAAAGGAGACTTACAAATGAGAAATTCCTTGAAAAGTATAAACAAGTAATGAAAGATAATGCAAAGATAGAATTTAAAACAGATAATAGAGAATTATTTGAATATAGCTTAGTTAGCATACAAAATTTTGGCTTTAAGTTTTTAGAGGTATATTTAGATTTGCATAAAGCAGATGTAGAAAATGTAGTAACTGAGTATGAGGAAAAATTTTCAAAATATGGACCTATATATAAACTAGTTGTTACAAAGTAAAAATAATAATACATAAAAAATGAGATTTTACTAATATATGTAAAATCTCATTTTTGTGTACCTAATTAGTTATTACAATACCGTAGTTATCGTATAATTCGATTATTTTATCATTATACTTCTTTTTAGTTTCTTCTATAAATTCTTGTTTCCTATTTGCGTGAGGTATTATTATTCCATCTACTATATTTAAACCTTTAAAATTTTCTAAATTAACCCAATTTTCATCATAAGGTAATGCAGTTTCTATTGTTTTTCCTAAAATTATACTTCCAGCACTTGAACCAATATATATAACTCCATTGTTTATTGCTTGTATTATTTTTTTATCTAAATTTTTTTCTTTTAATTCTTTTAGCAGATAAAATGTATTTCCTCCTATCATATAAATTACATCATAAGTAGAAAAATCAATATTTTCTTCACAATGAAATTTAGTTATATTTTTTTCTTTTATTCTTAAATCTAAAATAGTTGTATATTCTTTTTCCATCCAAGTTTTATCAGTATCTTTTTCACCGTCAGCTGCAATAGTTATATACAACAGCTTTATTTTATTTACATCTTTATTTAAAAGATTATAGAATGCTTCTTTCAACTTCTTATCTATTATTCCACAAGAGGTTAATACTATTTTTTTCATTTAATATTTTACTCCTTTATTTAAATAAAAATTAAAACCATATTTTATTTGCAAGTTAAATGTAATTAATAATTCACTATTAATATTCCAAAAATATTATATCACGGTTTTATGAAATGTCAAAATAATCATAATTTTTAATGCAACTACGTAAAAAAGGTATGAAATTTAATAAAAATTAAATGAAATTAAAATGACAAAAAACATTAAAAAATAGTCTTATAATAAAAAATGAAATTTTATAGAATGCATAAAATCTCATTTTTTTTGCAGTATTACCCATATTTGAACTATTTAAGTTCGTATAATGCTCATTTGGCTCGGGCGGTGTAGATATCTACAACTCCGAAATCTCTTTGCGATTGATATAAAATCAATCAAGTTATTGTTAATATAACATAATATTTACATTTTTTCAAGTAACTTAAATATATAATTTTTTCATAAAATTATATATTTTTTCTGCATTATTTAAAGTTTCTTCTGATAATTCTACCTTCTCGAAATTCATATATAATTCTTGAATTGCTTTATTATAGGATTTTTTAGAGTATTTTTTCATACTTGGAAATACATGCTGTTGAATTTTTAGTTTATCTACATTGTCGATGATGCTTTCCATATTTTTTTTAGTCCAATTTTTATCAATATCTTGATATGTATAGATTCTTCCTTCGACAATATTTCCAAAAATATCTTCATATCGTTTCTTACTAGTTTTTCCACCATCATCAGAATCTAAAAATACCGAAAATTCTTTACCCCAACCAGTATATAGTGAAATTAAAGTATCTGCATTACTACAACTCATTCCTGGTATCAATCTTAAATCGTCTTTATTTAATATTACTTTAAATAAATAATTCAGTGTATAATAATCATATTTTCCTTCTAATATAATACCTGATTTACATATATCTAAATCACTTGGTGCATACTCTAAAACATCTAATATTGGTTGAAAATAACTAACTTCTTGTGGGTGTTCATCAACAAACTTTCTATACCTTTGAACTTTTATATTAGTACATTTCAAATCACTAAACTCATCTGTGTCAATTAAAGCATCGTTAGTTACTATAAAAGCATTTTCTAACCATTTAGGATTAATTAAGTATTGACTATGAGTAGTATAAAGAATTGTACATTTTTTTCCTATACTATCTAAACTTTTAAGTAGCTGTTCTTGTGCCTTTTGCGATAAATTAGAAGCAGGTTCATCAAATAAGAATAATACTTGCTTATCTTCACTTTTCCTATAACCTCTAAATTGTGTTAATAGTAAAAATACAAAAAACCATCTGAATCCAAGAGATCTTTCACTCAATTTAAAATTGCCATCATCATCTATAATAATAAATTGAATATATACACCCTTTTCATCTTTATCAATATCTATTGTTATATCATAATTCTTCTTTGTTAGTACTTTTGTCCATTCATCTAATATTATTTTAGTTACTTTTCTTCCCATTTGTAATGCTAATTGCTTAACATTTTCTTTATCATTCGAATCTTTACTTAAAAATCTATCAACTATGTGAGTCTTTATATCCATATCTTGTTCTAATGAATCTAAGATGTCTTGTATAACATCTTTATAAAATAATATTTTTTGGTTTTCTTTATCTTTTGGTAAATTCAGATATATTTTATCAGGCAAATCAAATAGAGCTGTTGGAAAATATAAAATATTTGGCATTTTTTCTTTTAAATGGTTAACACATTTTTGCCAATCATTTTCATCAATATTAATTGCTTTTTTGGCTCTTGAACCCACTTTTTTTCCTTGAATATGCAATCCCCAAGAATTAGAAGATTCCTGAAATCTTGAGTTTTTATATATGTACCTTTGAGTAATTGTTACTTCATTAATTTCATTTTCAATAACAAAATTGCAATTATTTTTTGTCCATGAACATAATTCTTTATAATCTTGTTGTTCAAAATCCAAAGTTGTAATTAGTTCTATGTTACCATTAAAATTCGATTTATTTTTTATTGGAATTATTTGATTTAAGTCTGGTTTTATAGCATTACTTACAGCTGATGAATCTTTTTCAGAATTATATTCAAATGAATTTATAGCTTCTAAAATTGATGTTTTTCCGCTTTCATTTATCCCTACTAAAGTATAAACATTTCCTTTTGGAGAATTAGATAATTCTAATTCTGTTTCTTCAATTCCTTTATAATTTTTTATTTTTATTTTGCTAAATTTCATAAAACAATCTCCCTCATTTCAAAGATTTTATAATATTTATTGCAATTCTATTTATTACAGGTACTACTACGCTATTTCCTGCTTGTTTATATAATCTCGCATCACTCATATTTGTTGGTAATTTATATTCTTTTGGGTAACCTTGTGCATAAAAACATTCAATAGGCGTTAACTTTCTAATTCCATACTGTGTCTTAATTAACGGAACATTATGTCCTCCTTCACCCATATTAGCAGTTAAAGTTGGAACAAGATTATTTTGATTTTTTCTTACATATTTTCTACGCCACTGATATACTGTAGAATCATCATCCATACTTTCTTCAAGTAATTTATATATGTTTCCTTTATATTTTCCAGGTGTATAATAATATCTCTCACTAACTTTTGTTTCAAAATTAAATATTTTATAAATATTATTATCAAGTGGAATAGGTAATGGCATTTGAAATCTATCATAATCTTTTTTTTCTCTAAATGCTACAATATATATTCTCTCTCTATTTTGTGGTATATCTCCATATTCACAAGCATTCATTACTTGGTATCTAATTTTGTCTTTATATCCTGCTTCTTCTAATTTTTCTATAATAGTTCTAAAAGTTTTTCCATTATTATGTCCAACTAAATTTTTAACATTTTCTAAAAATATAACTCTAGGTTTCCTAACTTTAAAAATTCTTTCCATTTCGAAGAACAAATCACCAGTTCGATTGTCTTCAAATCCTTTTCTATATCCAGCAACCGAAAATGAAGTACAAGGAAATCCTCCAATCATAATATCAAAATCAGGTATTTCATTCAACTTTACATCATGGATATCTCTACAGTCAACCTTTGTCTTAAAGTTATTTTCATAAGTTTCTACTGCATACTTATCAAACTCATTGGCATAAATTACTTCACATTCGTTAGTTTGCAAAAATCCTAAATCAATTCCACCAACACCTGCAAATAAGCTACAAATTTTATACATAGTTTCCTCCTTATGCGGCGCGCCGCAATTTGTGGTTATATATAGTAGAGCATTAGCACTCTACCTTTCCTTAATCTTTAACAATCTGACCTCTCCTAATATTAAATTTAACAGTTGGTTTTAAATTTTTCTTGTCAATAATGGATTCAATAATTCTTATATGAGGTCGTTTTCCAGCTTTTTGATAATCTCCAACTGTTGCAGTTTTTGATACTGGTATCTTTTTTAATTCTTCTGAATTTACTCCTGTGTCATAAACAAATAGCATATTAAAATCTAAATCAAATCTTAAAAATACTAAATCATCAAATTCACAATTTGGTCCAAAACTACTTAAATCATAGTTATAGTTACTTGTCGCTTTAAATTCAATTTTCTTTCCATCATGTGTATATGCATCACCACCTGTTGCTTTATTCCAAAGAAGATTTAAACAATAACAACCCATAGGCTCACTTATTGCATCTGGCATATTTATTCCTCTTGAAACTAAACTTTTAACATAAGTATTTAAATCTTTCCATTTGAAAAAGGCATCACAAGTTTCTTGTATTCTTGGCTCATCTATTTTTATTAAATAGTCTTTATTCATTTTTTTACCTTTAGAGTGCAATACTCTTTATGTATTATATAACAATATAAATAAAATTTAAATACTTTTTGACATATTTCTAAAAAATATTTTATAATATTTCATACTTTATTTTATATTACAAGTAATTAACTACAATATCTTAGATTATCATTTGCTTTCAACAATTTTTAAAAATAAATCAGCTCACTAAACACAATTTCTTCTGCTTGACTTTTTATAGTATTCATTGTTCCTACCCAATATAATTGGTCTGTATTTTTCATATCCTCTGTCAAATTGCTTTTTTCTTTTAGTTGGTCTATTATCTGTTCAACTCTAATTTCAGC
>CANQLD010000025.1 GCA_947624625.1 uncultured Clostridia bacterium
AAAAAAGAAGCTAGTGTATTTTATACATTAACTTCTTTTTTCATCATTTTCTTTATCAATTTTCCAACCTTGTATATCTGACCTTTTTATTGCTCCCATTATATGAGATTTAACTTTAGGAATATCTTTTTGTAAATCTTTGATTAAATCTTTCATATATTCTCTTTTAGTGTAACCGTCAAGCTTGCAACATTTATCCATTACTGGAAAATTTTGCTCTCTTGCAACTGCTCTAATTTCTTTTTCACTCACATATATAAATGGCCTTATTGTTTTTACATCACTACGACTTAAATATGTTACTGGTGCAAAAGTATGTATTTTACCGTTTAGAAATAAACTCATAAGTAGAGTTTCCATTACATCATCACTATGATGTCCTAGAGCTATTTTGTTACATCCATTTTCTATTGCAATACTGTTAAGCATACCACGTCTCATATTTGCACATAAAGAACAAGGATTTTTTTCTTTTCGTATATCAAATACAACTTTAGATATATTTGAATTATATACTATATATTCAACTCCAAGATTATTACAAAGTTCTTCTAATTTATCTGTTTTGAAATTTTCACTTCCAGGATGTATAGTGATAGCTATTATATCAAATTTTTTAGGATAAAATTTTCTAAGGTAGTATAGGGCATGAAGAAGTGTAAGGCTATCTTTGCCACCTGAAAGTCCTATTGCTATTTTATCTCCTTCATCTATCATATTAAAATCATCAATAGCACGTCTTGCTTGTCCAATAATATGCTGTAACATAATATAATCCTCCGTTAACATATATATTGTACCATATATTAGCTATATTTTCAATAGCTTTTGATTTTACATAACATAAAGAAAAAATTAATGTAATAATTTTGTAAATAATGGCAATTTACTTGAAAATTGTGCCGTTTTGTAGTAATATATATTAGTAGAAATTAAGGGGAGAATTATTAATGAAAGCAATTGAGTTAAGAGAAAAGTTTTTAAAATTTTTTGAAGAAAAAAATCATAAAATAATTTCAGGTGCAAAATTAATACCAGAAAATGACCCAACAGTGTTATTTACTACTGCAGGTATGCATCCGCTTGTACCATATCTAACAGGACAGCCACATCCAGAGGGAAAAAGACTTACAGATTACCAAAAATGTCTAAGAACTGACGATATTGATGAAGTAGGAGATATAAGTCACTTAACATTTTTTGAAATGCTTGGAAATTGGTCTTTAGGTGATTATTTTAAACAAGATTCAATTAGATATAGTTATGAATTTTTAACGAAAATATTAAATATTCCAAATGAAAAGATATCTGTAACTTGTTTTGAAGGAGATAAAGATGCTCCTAAAGACGAAGAAGCAGCTTTAGTTTGGGAAAAATGTGGTATTCCAAAAGAAAGAATATATTTTTTAGGAAAAAAAGATAATTGGTGGGGACCAGCAGGAGAGACTGGACCTTGTGGGCCAGATACAGAGATTTTTTATGATACTGGAAAAGAAAAATGCTCTGCTGAGTGTAATCCTTCTTGTGATTGCGGAAAGTATGTTGAAATATGGAATAATGTATTTATGCAATATAACAAAAAGGCAGATGGAAGTTATGAACCACTAAGACAAAAAAATGTAGATACAGGTATGGGACTTGAAAGAATGATTTTCATATTGCAAGGTAAAGGAAATGTATTTGAAACAGAACTTTTTGAGCCAATTATATCTATGGTAAAAGAAAATTCAAGTAATCCAAATGATGACTCTTTAAGAGTAATAGCTGACCATATAAGGGCAGGATGTCTTTTAGTATGTGATGGTGTAGTACCAAGCAATATTGGACAAGGATATATTTTAAGACGACTTATAAGGCGTGCAATAAGACATATGAGAAAGATTGGATTTGATTTAGATAATATTTCAAGTTTGTGTGAAACTGTAATTAATTCTTTAAGCAATATGTATAAAGAACTAGAAGAAAATAGAGACAAGGTTATATTTGAAATCAATAAAGAAAAAAATAGATTTGTAAATACTCTTTCTAATGGAGAAAAAGAATTTACTAAAATAGTAAATAAACTAAAAGAGCAAAATGAAGATACAATTGATGGAAAAAGCTTGTTTAAATTATATGATACTTATGGCTTTCCACCTGAACTTACAGATGAGCTTGCAAAGGAACAAGGCTTGAAAGTAGATATGGAAGGGTATAACGAGTGTTACAAAGAACATCAAGAAAAATCAAGACAAGGAGCAGAAGGTGTATTTAAAGGTGGACTTGCTGATCATAGCGAAATAACTACTGCATATCATACTGCAACACATTTACTTCTTGAGTCTTTGCAAAGAATACTTGGACCTCACGTAATGCAAAGAGGCTCAAATATAACTGCACAAAGAGCTAGATTTGATTTTTCTAATCCAGAAAAAGTACAAAGAGATGTACTTGATAAAGTAGAAGAAATGGTTAATGAACAAATTGATAGAGGACTAGAAGTAACTTGTGAGGAAATGCCACTTCAAAAAGCAAGAGAAATTGGAGCAAGAGGAATATTCGATAGTAAGTATGGTGAAATGGTAAAAGTATATACTATTGGAGATTTTTCAAAAGAAATATGTGGAGGACCTCATGTTGATAACACTTCTAAATTAAAGCATATAAAAATAAAGAAAGAGGAAGCTGTATCAAGTGGGGTAAGAAGAATAAAAATGGAATTTGTAGATTAATAGGAGGATATCATGGAAGATTGTTTATTTTGTAAAATAGTAAAAGGTGAAGTACCTTCAGAAAAGGTATATGAAGATGAGTATGTACTAGCTTTTAAAGATATACATCCAGTAGCTCCTGTACATGTTCTTGTTATTCCTAAAGTTCATATAAAAGACTACAATGAACTAAGTGTAGAAAATATAGAACATATAGATAAAGTTCAACTTGCAATTAAAGAAGTAGCTAAAGTATGTGGGGTAGATAAAGAAGGCTATAGGGTAATATGTAATACAGGAGAAAACGGTGGTCAAGTAGTACATCATATACATTTTCATTTAATAGGTGGTAGAAAACTAGGTACAAAAATATAATAAAGGAGATGATAAAATGTCACTTGCAGCACTTATACTTTCAATATGTGCAATAATTATTGGCAGATTACCATTTGTATCATTTATTGCTATTATACTTGCAATTCTTGCATTAATATTTGGTATAGTTTCTATTTTTAGTAAAAATCCAAACTATAAAAAATCTGAGTCAATAACTGCAATTGTATTTTCAAGTATAACTTTGCTATTTGTGATATTTAAAATTATAATGTTCATTTTCTTTGGAGATATTGACATACACTTTGATAGTGATAATAACCACAAACATTATAATTCAAATTACGATTATGAAGATGAACCAATATTTGATGACGAATTTTTAAGAGATTTTAAAATGAAACGAATATAGAAAAATTAATATATTTGTGAAAGTTTTGTAAAAATGCGTGACTTTTTTGCTTAATTAATGTATAATGTACTTATAATGGTAAGATAATAATGGTATTAAAAGGAGGAATAATTATGTCTAAAAAGGAAATTGAAGAAAAGGTGGAAGAAAAAGTAGAGGTAAAAGATGATGCAACTAATGTTGAAATTGCGACTAATCTTAATATCTCAGAAGATGTTATCGGTATTATTGCAGGGCTAGCTGCTTCAGAAGTTGAAGGAATAGCTGGTATGACACTTGGATTTGTAGATGGCATTAATCAAATACTTGGAGGAAACAAAAAATATTCTAAAGGTGTAAAGATTACTTTAGATGAAAGAAAAGTTACAATTGATTTGTATGTAAATGTTACTTATGGCGTTAGAATACCAGATATTGCTTGGGCTGCTCAAAATGCTGTAAAAACAGCAGTTGAAAATATGACAGGACTTGATGTAGTAGCTGTAAATATAAACGTTCAAGGTATAACATTTGACAAAAAAGAAACAACAAAAGTTGAGGATTCAGAGGAATAAAAATATTTGAAACTTAAAAAAGCCCAGACGTTAATTCTGTTTGGGCTGTATATTTAGGAGGGGACGAAATGAAAGGATTTGAGAAATTTTTACTAATTATTTTTTCTATAATAGTAATAGCACTTGCAATTTGTGTATTGCTTATATCTACAGGAGCTATAGATTTAAAGACAATATTTAATTATATAAATACTTGGCTAGTTGATAACAAAACAATTGGTGTAGTAATAGGTGCAATAGCTGCATTACTTGGACTTGTTGGACTTTTTTCTTCATCTGAAAATCCAGAGGATAAAAAAGGTGGACTAGCTATAAAAAATGAAAAAGGTACAGTATATATAACAAGAGATACATTTGAGAATATAATACTTAGTGTAACAAGAGGTTATGCTGAATTAAAAAATGTAAAATCTGATGTATCTATGTCAAATGATGGAATAGTTGCTAATGTTTATGCATATATTCTTCCTGATACTGTAGTTCCAACATTAACTGCTAAACTACAAGAACATATAAAAGCAAGTATTTTAAAACAAACAACTGTAGAAATAAAAGAAGTAAATGTTAAAATTAGAGGGGTATATATAGAGCCTCAAAAGAAGTAGGTGATTGTTATGAAAGATTTCATAGATTATGTAGTAAAAAATAAATATGTTATAATTTGCGTAGCAATAGTTGTAGTGTTATATGCACTTGGAATTGTTGATTTACTAACTAAACTTGTAGTACTTTTAGTATTAGTTGGCTTTGCAGTGTTTATAGGGAAAAAGCTACAAGATAATGAATCTTTTTTCAAAGATTTTTATGAGAATTATATAAAATCAAGAAAAAATAATGTATATTATTATCAAGAAAAAAAAGAAGATAAAAAGTAATTAAGTTATTGCAATAGGAGATTTATTTTATGAGTAGGAAAAAAGCTAGAGATAATGCCTTTAAATGTATTTATCAATTTGAGTTTACGGACAAGCCAGATATAGATAATATATTAGAAGATTGCTATATGGAAAATGACAATATAGAAGATGAAAAAGAGTATATTGAAAAGGTAGTTAGAGGAGTTTATTCAAATTTAGAGCAAATTGATAAAGATATTCTTTCAAAATTGAAAAATTGGACTATTACAAGAATTGCAAAAATTGACCTTGCTATTTTAAGGCTTGCTATTTATGAGATTATGTTTATAAATGAAATACCAGTTAAAGTAACGGCAAATGAGGCGGTTGAACTTGCAAAAACATATGGAAATACTGGCTCAAAATCATTTGTAAATGGGGTTATAGCAAAGGTAATTGAAGAAAGGCAAGAGGATAATTGATGGAGAAAATATATAGTGTATCTCAAATTAATAAATATATAAAACTAAAATTTGATAAAGATGAATTTTTAAATAATATTAATATAACTGGAGAAATAACTAATTTCAAAGCTCATTATACAGGTCATTTCTATTTTACTTTAAAGGATGATACGTCTACTATAAAATGTGTTATGTTTAAATCTTGTGCAGCTTTAGTTAAATTTAAACCACAAGATGGGATGAAGGTTGTTATATCAGGGCAAGTAAGTGTTTTTGAAAGAGATGGGGCATATCAAATTTATTGTAGAACAATGACACCTGAAGGACTTGGTGATTTATATCTTGCATATGAGCAATTAAAGAAAAAGTTAGAACTTGAAGGCCTTTTTAGAGAAGAGTATAAAAAAAAGATACCATTTTTACCAAGTCGTGTTGGAGTTATAACATCCAAAACTGGAGCAGTTGTTAGAGATATAATAAATGTATCTACAAGGAGATATGATAAGGTTAATCTTTTAATCTATCCTGCAGCAGTGCAAGGAGTAAATGTTAGCTCAACTGTAATAGAAGGATTGGACACATTTAATAAATTAAATAATGTTGATGTAATAATAATTGCAAGAGGTGGGGGTTCTTTTGAAGATTTATTTGGCTTTAATGATGAGGCTTTAGCAAGAAAAATTTTTGAGTCGCACATTCCAGTAATATCTGCAGTTGGACATGAAACTGATTTTACAATTTGCGATTTTGTTTCAGATTTAAGAGCACCAACACCTTCTGCAGCTGCTGAACTTGTATATCCAAAATATAGCGATATAGTGGATAAGATTTTGTTAAATAAAAGAAGAAATATTAATGCTATACAAAACTATATTGAAAGAAGAAAACAATATGTTGAACGTCTTAAAGCTTCAAAACTTGAAAAAGTACCACTTAATATGATTAATATGTATAGAATGAATATTGATAAATGTATTAAAGAAAGTTATCATACTTTAAGTTTAAAAGTTGAAAAATACAAAGCACAAACTATAAAATATATAACTAAGCTTGATACATTAAGTCCACTTAAAACTTTAACTCGCGGATATAGTGTAGTTGAAAATGAGGATAGGAAAGTTATAAAAAGTGTGAGTGACGTAAAAAGAGATGATAAATTAAAGGTAATATTAAATGATGGTAAGATTAATGTTACAGTAAATTAGGAGGAAAACTATGGCAGAAGAAAAAGAAAAAACTTTTGAAGAAAGTTTAAATGAACTTGAAAAAATAGCTACTGAACTTGAAAAAGGAGAGCTAAACTTAGAAGATGCAATATCAAAATTTGAAACTGGTATGAAACTTTCAAAGGAATGTAGCGATAAACTTGATTTAGCTGAAAAAAGAATAAATATTTTAGTGCAAAATGAAAATGGAGAAATGACTGAAGAAAAGTTTGATGTAGAATAAAAAATATAAATACTCTTGGTATATTATTTTTTTTAAAGTAAATAATATATTTAGGGTGTTTTTTTATGAGAAAAAATGATAAAAATAAATCAAAAGATAAAGTAAGTTTAGCATATAATCTTGACATTGAAAAGCAAGATACCAAAACTGCTAAAAAACAGGGGTATGATTTTGTACCTAGATTTAATCAGTGGGTAAATATAGATGAGCAAAAGATAAAAGTAGAAGAAATAGAGAAAAAGACGGAATAAGTAAAGAAATGTAGATTATCTCATAAAGTAGTTATATTTTTAATATATAGTTACGAGGTGATAATTATGAGATTAATGAAAAAAAGTACAGAAAATACATTAATAATAGCCTTAGTTATTTCTTTTACATTATTAACTATTTTTGCAATTAGTAGTTCTCCAAATATGTTTCTTGGCTTTATTAGCTGGCTTGGAGGATGTGAAAGCAATATTTAAATATAGAGTAAACATTAATATACCCCTTTTGCAAAGTAAAGTTTAACTTTATTTTGCTTTTTTATACTCTAGGAAAGTCATCGTCTAAGACGATAGACTTGACATAGAGGAGAATTATGCGAAACTTAAATTTTCTAAGCTATTTATAGCATAGAAAACTTTAGTTCCGTTTTTTTATTCACATTTTTTTGTATAATTAATATATTATAATAGAAGAAAAAAGGTGAAATAAAATGAAAGAAGCTTTTGAAAAAATTGTTAATAATATAGCTGATTTACTAAAAGTAAAGACACTATTAAGCTTGTCTGTCGTTATAACTACGTGTTTGCTTACTTTTAGAGGAGTGATAAGCACAGAGTCATTTATGGCAATAGCAGGTTCTGTTGTGACTTACTATTTCACAAAGTTTAAAGATGATGAAAAAGTTACTAAAAATGAAGATAACAAATAGTAATCCTACATTTACTTGTAGGATTACTATTTAGTTATTAGGGAAAAAATTATATTATTGTTTTATTATATAGATTTATTTAACAAAATAATGTAAAATATTTTTATAAAGAAGTTTAAGTAATATTCAAGGAGAAAATTATAATGCAGATTATAATAGGAAATATAGTAGCATTAATTGCGTCTTTAATTATGGTGTATTCGGGATTGGTAAAGCAAAAGAAAAAAATTATATACACTCAAACAATACAGATAGGGTTATATGTAGTTAGTAATTTAATTCTTGGTGGAATAACAGGAGCAATAATAAATGTATTAAGTTTCGTAAGGAATGTTTTATGTTATAAAGATAAATTAGGCAAAAAAGAAAAAATAATTATTACAATACTTGCAATAGTACTATCTTTAGCTTTTAATAATCTAGGTATAATAGGTATTTTGCCACTTATAAGTACAATACTATATATATGGCTTATGAATATCAAGGATGTAGTAAAGTTTAAATACTTAACTATTGTTACAATGGTTTTATGGCTTGTATATGATATATATATAAAATCATATTCTTCAGCTATATTTGATTTTATGAATATAGTTGCAAATATATTTACAATAATTAGGTTAAAAAAAGGTAAACAAATTAGTGTAAAATTTTAAAACTAATAGTATTGTTTTAATATATGGACTTATTTAGCAAAATAATGTAAAATATTATTGAAAAAAACCTATTAGACTATCATAAGAAATAAGGAGGTGATATTATTATGATGATTGGTCCAAAAACATATTTAAAACAAATTAAAGATAAATCTTATGAAGAATTATTAGAAGAAAAAAAGAAATTAATAAAAGAAATAGAAGAATTTGAAAATAATAATGATAAAGAATTAAAATTATTAACTAAACCTTCTCCAGATGTAAGATATCAATGTAACTTACAATATTTAGCTGAATTGTGTAATTTAATTCCTGAAAAATTTAGAGAAAGTAGAATGAATAATAAGTTTAATAAAAATAGTAGTGATGACGTTTTAAATGATAATATTGAATTAAAAAGGATAATAAAAGAAACAATTGGAAATGATGACCCTTATTGGAATAAACAAATATTTGAAATTATGACTAAAGTTATTAATTTATCAGAAGAAACTGAATCAACAATAGCACAATTAATTAATTATAATTCAAATGAAAATAATGTTTCACTATCTATGCAAGAAAGAATATATGAAATGATAATGGAAATATGCAAAAAGATTAATATAAATATAGAAAGAATAAATAATGAAGAACTTAGTGGTTTAGCATATTATTATAAATTTAAAAAAGTGGCTAAAAATTAACTATTTTAAGAGTTGAATGTTTATTAAAAAGATTAAATAGAAATAAGTAATAATGTTAAAAAAATTGTTGAAGTGTATTTAAACACTTCAACAATTCTTTATTATTATTTATTAAATTATTAAAAAATATTTTTTTGGGAAGTTATTGTGTATTATCTAGAGAATAATACTTAAGTATTGTCCCTTTTGGAATATAGATTTTGTAAGATTGTTCTTCAGATGTTCCAAATTCTAATGCTAATATTCCTCGTAAGATACCATTCATTTTATTTTTAGTATAGGTTGTATATCGGACTATATGAGGAGTACAATTATCTTCTTCATAAATGGTGGTACTATCTGCTTTTAGAGTTCCTCTTTTAAATCCATCATCTTCAACTTTGTAATAAAATGAATAAACGTCGTCTGTATCAACAGACATTTGAATATAGAATGGTCCACCAGAAGCTTTGCCAGAAGTCCGTGTATCGTCTGTGATTGCTACAAGTTCCCAGTTGCCAGTTTCGGATTCTTCTTCATAAGATAATGCATAAATTCCGGCAAGCCCAAGAATAGATATGATTCCAATTCCAATGAAGATAAGCATTCTTACAGCATACCTCCGGACGTCATACCAGTCTCTCCAACTTGCAAACATTTCAAGAACGGTGAAAAATAGAGCAACACCCGTTCCAATAATACTTATAAGTAATAAAATAAAAAGCATATGCTTTTCCTCCTTCTTAATTTTTTTAGTTATTGTTTAGTTTGTAATAATTTATATGTTAAACTAAAAAGTAGGAGAATACTTCCTCCACTAATTAGTGAATAAAGGAATTAATAAATGTACTTATTGTTTTGTATTATACAATATTTTATGCAAAATTGCAATAAATTATAGCAATTATTTATGGTAGGGGAAAAGTTAAATCATTTCATATAATATACTTGAGATTTTATATTATTTTCTTTATAAAATGATTAATTGCCTTTTTAATGAAAAAGCTATTATTATATCTTGAAAACAAATAGTTTCTTAATTTATCGTTGTATACGTATTTCTTTAAAAAAAGCTCGCTTTTTAGTTCTCTTATCACTTTATTCATTTTCGATAAGTAATTTTTATCTAAATTTTCACTTAATATTTTTGCAGATATAAGTGCATAATAAATCCCTTCACCTGTTATTGGAGAAATTAAACCAGCACTATCTCCAATAAAAAATACATTTTTATAATTAAGGTAGATATCATCTCCAGTTGGCAAAAATGCACCTTTAATATTTTTACTAGCATCAATATCAATTTGTTTTAAAAGCAAATTAAAACTTTCTTTTATTTTAGTTTCTTGATTTACATTTCCAATACCTATCATAGCATTTTCTTGATTTGGAATTATCCATCCATAGCCTTTAAAATTATCAAAAAAATATATTTCAAGAAGTTCTTTAGGAGTCTTGTCATATGCTATTTCTAAAGCAAAATTTTTGTTCGCATTTTTTCCAGTTATTGCTTTTCTTAATCTACTTAAAGCACCATCAGCTCCAATTAAATAGTCAAATTTATATTCAATACTATTAACTTTTAAAGTGTTTTTTTCTAGATCAAGTTCTTCATATTGAGAGTTATCAATAAGCTGTCCACCTTTTTTTAGATATTCTTCTAAAACATAACTATCAATATCTTTTCTATAAATTGAAAATGTATTGATATCAAGATTAAGTGTTGTATTGCCATTATGTATAACACATTTTCTGCTATTTTTAAATGGTATATTATCATTATCAATATTAAAAATAGTTTTAAATAAATTATACGATTTTTGTGATAACAAGCCTCCACACAATTTTTCTTTATTAGCTATTTTTTCTTTTTCAATAATTAATACTTTTTTATTTTTTATTCTCATTAAATATCCAAATGTTGCACCTGCTATACCAGCTCCAATTATTATTACATCATATTTTTCCATAATTTTATTCCTCCTTTAATTTAAGAAAGTTCTTTAGTAGCTTTATTGTAAATTTATTATATAATCTGAATATCAAATTGTCAATAAAATAAAAAAATACTACTTAGTTTTAAAGTAGTATTCGTATATTAATTTGTTAAACTTAAGTAAAGGATCCGACAACTTTTAATAATTATTTGTTTAAATTATTCTGTAAAATTCTTTATTATAATGCAACTCGTTGTGTTGAAAGAGGGATGTTTGCGGAAGTTTTACAAAAATTGCTAGGACATAAAGATATACAAACAACAATAAATACTTATACAACTATTTTTGATAAATTCAAAAAAGAACAAGTCGACAAATATGTTGAATATATGCAAAATATAAAATAAAAATTTTCTACTGCATCATTACTGCATTAAAATTTAAAAATAAAGCTCTGTAAAATATTGTTTTTTCAATACTTACAGAGTTTTACATATCTGGTGGGCAGAGATGGATTCGAACCATCGTAGGCATAAGCCAACAGATTTACAGTCTGCCTCCTTTAGCCACTCGGACATCTACCCATATAAAAAGTGGTGGGCCTTCAGGGACTCGAACCCCGGACCATCCGGTTATGAGCCGGGTGCTCTAACCAACTGAGCTAAAGGCCCACTTATGTGGAACAGTTATATTATAAAGTATTTGATAAAAAATGTCAATACTTTTTACAAAAACTTTTTAATTATTCCACTAGTAAAATCATAATGATTATTATACATTAAATCTAAATAAAATAATATCTCCATCTTTAACTACATAGTCTTTACCTTCAAGTCTTACTAAGCCTTTTTCTTTTGTAGCACTCATAGAGCCATATTTTATCAAATCTTCATAAGAAACTACTTCTGCTTTTATAAAACCTCTTTCAAAATCAGAGTGAATTTTACCAGCTGCTTGAGGAGCTTTTGTACCTTCTTTTATTGTCCAAGCTCTAACTTCTTGTTTACCAGCAGTAAGGAAAGAAATAAGGCCAAGTAAACTGTAACTTGCTTTTATTAATTTGTCAAGACCTGACTCTTTAATACCATAGTCTTGCATTAATGAAATTCTATCATCATCTTCTAATTCACTTAAATCTTCCTCAAGTTTTGCACAAAGTACTATTACTTTAGCATTTTCTTTGCTAGCATAATCTTTTACTTTTAATACATATGGGTCATTTTCCATATTTTCAATTTGTTCTTCAGATACATTTGCAACATATATTGTAGGCTTGCTTGTTAAAAGATAAACTTCCTTAAGTAAAGCATTTTCATCTTCAGTTAATTCAAATGTTCTAGCTGGTTTTCCTGATTCAAGGTGTAGAAGAAGTCTGTCAAGTAAATCTTTTTCTTCTTTAGCTTTTTTATCTCCAGATTTAAGCAATTTTGATACTCTTTCCATTCTTTTATTTATTGTTTCTATATCAGAAAAAATAAGTTCAAGTGATATTGTTTCAATATCATCTATTGGGTCAATTCTTCCTTCAACATGTACAATTTTTTCATCATCAAAACATCTAACAATATGAGCTATTGCATCTGTTTCACGAATATGTGATAAAAATTTATTTCCAAGACCTTCACCTTTAGAAGCACCTTTTACAAGTCCAGCAATATCAACGAATTCAATTGTTGCATAAGTTGTTTTATCGCTATCATACATTTTGGTAAGTACATCTATTCTATTATCTGGTACAGTTACCATACCAATATTTGGCTCAATAGTACAAAATGGATAATTTGCACTTTCAGCACCAGCTTTTGTTATTGCATTAAAAAGAGTTGACTTACCAACATTAGGTAGTCCTACTATTCCTATTTTCACTAAAAACACATCCTTTAATATACATATAATATTATATCAAAGAATTTGTATAAGTCAATAATTAAATAATGTTAACAAATAAAGTTATTTTGTCATAATGTATTATATGGTGAAATGTTATGAAAGTTAAAAGAAATATAATAAAGGAAAGTGAGATGACAAGAAGTAAGGAGGAAAGAAAAAATACAACTAGAATACTTCTATGTCCTTTTTATAATAAAAAAATGATTGAATATATAGAAGGCCTTAAATATCAAGATGAAATATACTTATCTTTTCATTATTTAATTGATGGTAGAGGAAGAATAATAAATATTGTCCCAAATAATGAAATAACTTATCCAACTTCTTGCATAGAACTTGATTTAGAGTGCATTTCTATTGGAATATACATAAATGGTAAAAAAGAAAAAATAGCAAAGAAACAATTAAAAAGTATAAGGTATCTAGTAAAATATTTATGTGATAAATATAGCTTGACTAAAAATGATGTTATAATTTCATATAATGTATTTAATACTAGGGAATTTGAATATTATATTGATAATTATTTTGAATTTGAAGATTTATTTTAGATATTTTGTATAACAAAACACACCACTAGATTTTTTAGTGGTGTGTTTTACTATAATATATCACTTAAATGTGTAATGTCTCCAGCTCCAACAGTAAGTATTAAATCGTTTGGTTCCATTTTCTCTTTAACAAATTTTGCTATATCTTCAAATTTTGATATATGAGTTGCATTAACTTTATTTTTTCTAAGTAAATCTACTAAGTCTTTTGCAGATACACTACCATCATCAACTTCTCTTGCAGCATATATGTCAGTTATTACAACAATGTCTGCATCAGAAAAAGATGTAGAAAAATCATTTAAAAGTTCTTTTGTTCTACTGTATGTATGAGGCTGAAATACTGCTATTATCTTGTTATGTTCCTTTTGCTTTGCAGCAGCAAGAGTTGCTTTTACTTCTGTAGGGTGATGAGCATAATCGTCGTAAACTAAAATATTGTTTCCTAAATCTTTTTTTAGTTCAAATCTTCTTTTTGCACCACAGAAGTCATTTAAACTTTTTCTCATTTGTGATATTTTTATTCCGTGTGCATAAGAAGTGGTAATTGCAGCTAGTGCGTCATAAACATTGTGTATGCCTGGTACAGTAAGATAAAAGCTATATTTTTCTAAAGTATCTGGGTCAACAACATCAAATGAGTAGAATCCTTTTATATTACAAGATATATTCTTAGCATAAATTGTTGCACTAGGCTCACTAAGTGAGAAAGTAAATACTTTTATATTATTTCTTTTTATTTCGTCTTTAATTTCGTCTAGAACTTCCATTGCGTTTATATCATCTTGGTTTATAATCAAATAACCATTTTTAGGAAGCATAAGCATAAACTTTTTAAATGATGCCTTTATTTCGTCAATACCTGAAAAATAGTCTAAGTGGTCTTCGTCAATATTTAATACAGTAGCAGTATGATGTGGGAAGTTTAGAAAACTATCTACATATTCACAAGCTTCAATTATAAAATACTCAGAATCACTTATTCTATAGTTTAAATTACCAAGTTTTTTTAATTTACCACCTATTTGAATATTTGGGTCATAACCAGCATCTATAAATATTGAGGCAACCATTGAAGTAGTTGTTGTTTTTCCGTGCGTACCACAAATACATATTGGAGTATCGTAGCATTTTAAAAGAAGGCCTAAAAATTTTGCTCTTTCAAAGGTAGGAATATTTAAAGCTTTTGCACGAACAAATTCAGGGTCGTGTTGATTTATTGCAGAAGTATATACAACTATGTCAGCATCTTTAACTAGTTCTGCGTGTGAACCAATATATACTGGAATATCATTTTCTTTTAGTATGCTAATCATATCACCATTATTTTTATCAGAGCCAGTAACTATATATCCAGCTTTTTTTAAAATAATAGCAATGGCACTCATACTAACTCCACCAATGCCAATCATATGTATTTTTTTTATATTTTTTAAAGTTTGAAATTCTTTTCCCATTTTAAATACCGCCCTTTTGTTAACTACTATATCATATAGAATTATATAAAATTTTTAGCAAATAGTCAATTATTTCTACTAATTTTGTCTAATACTGTCAAACGATAGAGATTTAATTGAAAGATTTTTTACTATCATATATAATGGTGTCGAAATGGAGGAGTAGCAATGATAGTAGAAGAATTCATAATAATTTTTACAGAAATAATATTAATTACTTTACTTAGTTATAAATATATAAAAAAATGTGCACCAGAAAATTTAGTAATTGTACCAATAATTGTACTACTTGTTTGTACATATATATTTTTTACAATAAAAAGTAAGTATATACCTTTAATACTTCAAATTTGTTTAATATTGTTTGGTTATATTTTGCCACTAGTTTTAGTAGCTCTACAGTATAATAATATTATTATAGCAAGAAAAATATTATATTATAGAATGAAATATTTATTTAACTTAAAAGAATATGAACAAACAATAGATTATATTAATAAACTTATAGCATATGAGGGAAGAAAAGCAGAATATATGTACATACTTGGTATATGCTACAAAAACTTAAATGATTATATTAATGCAAGAGATTCTTTTGCACTTGCAGTTGATTTAGATAAGAAAGACTTTAAATCATATTATGAACTAGGACATATATTAGATGAAACAAATAAAACAGATACTGCGATTGTTATGTTTAATAAAGCAATAAGAATAAAACCGGATTTTTATGAGGCAAGGGAGGCTTTAGGAATTTGTTATACAAGGCAAGGAAAATTTAAAGAGGCAATAAATGTATATAAAAAAGCATTAGAAAAGTTTCCCAACTCTTATGAATTGTATTATAATATTGCAATTATAGAAATTGAATTAGATAAATTAGAAGAGGCAAAAGCTTCATTTAAAAAAGCAGGAGAAATAAAGAAAGATTTATACTCTGCATTCTATAACTTAGGCAATATACATTTAACACTTAGCGAATATGAGGACGCAATTAATGAATATAGAAAAGTGCTAAGTTCTGGAATATATGGCCCGAAGGCATATTATAAAATAGCGACGGTTTATGCTATAAAAAGAGAATATGAAAAAGCAATGGCCTCTCTTGAGTATGCAATAGAGCTTGACCCAATATATATAAAAAAAGCAAAAGAAGATTTTACTTTTAGTAAAATGCAAAATGTGATTAATAGATATTTAATTGATAAAGAAATACTTGAAAACAAGGAAAAGCAAAGAAGAAATTATATGAAAAATACATTTAAGATTTTTTCAAAGAAAGATATATTAGAAGATTATAGCAAAAATTATAGTACAGAGATTTATCAAAATAAAGTAGATGTAAAACAAGCATAAACATAAACAAAATTTGCGAAAAAGCTTGCTTTTAAAGAGTAGATAAGGTATAATGAGAAAGTATTAAATTTAATACTTTTGCAGGTATGCTGGAATTGGCAGACAGGATGGTCTCAAAAACCATTGTCCTTGTGACGTGTGGGTTCAAGTCCCACTACCTGTACCAACGATGTATTTGTTCATACTAATATAACAGACTAATACCATTCTGAAAAAGTGTACTGAACCCAAAAAGTTGGACAGTATAAATTAGGCAACTAGGTTGGAATGTTCTCTGTATTGAACAGGGGACA
>CANQLD010000026.1 GCA_947624625.1 uncultured Clostridia bacterium
TACAATATTTTTTATTTTTTTGCAACAATTAATCTTATTTTATATAATATATATTGTGATAATTTTCCTATTGTACAAAAAATAGAAAGCATTAAAATTATAACACTTTCTATTTGTATTTTTTAACATCTTGCTATATCATAATGTGCAAATGTCTCAGCAATTTTTAGACATTCTTTTTCAAGCTTTTGAAAGAATGCTTTTCCTTCACCAGTTAAAATTAATTTATCCTTACTAAGAGTACAAAGTTCACTTTCTACTAACCATTTTATTAAATCATCATACCAATCATCTTCTTGTCCATATATATCTATGAAAGCAAACTCTACTGGAAAATCATCAGAGTATTTTTCTACAGAATTAAAATACTTAATAAGGTCGATAACGTAAAAAAACTCACTTTCGTCAATCTCGTCAATTTTATACAAAGCAATTTCTAAATACTTTAGATTAAAGTTATATACTTTCAAGTAAATCCTTCCCTTCATTTTTTTCTAGTTTTAGAATTTTATCTAAAATTTCTTGCCAGTCATTTACTCTTACAACATTATGTTCTTTTAAAATCTCATCACTAATATGTCTATTATGATATCTTGTAAATAGAAATTTAAACTTAATATCTTCTGAATATAAATTTTCAAGGCGATCATCAATTTGATATTTAAAACCACTAAAACAATTCTTAATACTAGTAAGGATTATCTTATGAGGAGCTATAAATGGAAAGTATTTCATTAACATATCAAACTTTCTTTTAAACATTACTCCACAAGTTCTTTCTGCACCAAAAAGTACACACGTAGAAGCAATATATACGTCTAATATTTCTGAAAGAATTTTAATTTTTTCTTTAGCACCTTCCATAAGAATACACTCTTCATAAATATCATTTGCTAAAATATAATTTACAAATTCTCTTTTTTCTTCTTCATTCAACACTTCTTCAGTAAAAAAGTACTCAGTAAAATCTTCTTCCTTAAAATCAGTATGTTTAAACTTATTAAGTGCAACTAAAATCATATTTTTTACCATTACATCATCAACATCAATTATAATCTTCGGCTTATTACTCATATTTATTTCCCCCTTTTATATTAATAAATTATAGGTATATTATTTTTTGTATACACATTATACTACTCAGATTATTTTATGTCAATATTTACACTTAATTTACTTAAAAGTATATAAATAATTTATTGTAGTTTTAATATAATATTCTAGTATAATTGTGTTAATTATAACACACTCTAATTGTTTATTTTACATTTGCAATAGTATATATTATATTAAAAAAAGGGGGAATAATAGTGGTTACAAAAAATATTATTGATAAAAATGCTTTTGGTAGAAAGATTAAAACAGCAAGAGAAAAAATGGGACTTACTCAATTTCAATTATCAGAAAAAATAGATGTATCTCCTAATTTTTTAGGAGATATCGAAAGAGGTATTAAATTACCTAGTCTTAATAAATTAATTCTATTATCTAATACTTTAAAACTTAGTTTAGATTCTATGTTCTCAGAATCATTAGACAATATTTTATATGAGCCTGAAAGTGTATATTATACAGATAGACAACTTGCTTTAATAAAACAAGTTATTACTACAATAAATGATAATTTCTAATATAGTTAACTTTTTTATACAAAAATAAACAATCACCTTACATTTCAAGGTGATTGTTTATTTTAAAGAATTTCATTGAATTATTATATACTGTATCTGCAACATACTCTTCATCCATATTTTTGTACTCAGCAAGTTTCTTGCAAATTATTGGAAGTCTTGAAGAATTATTTGTAGTTCCTCTATATGGTTCAGGAGATAAATAAGGACTATCTGTTTCAATAACTATTTGCTCTATTGGCATTTTTTCAATATAATTTTTAAATGAAGCATTTCTTTTGAAAGTTATATTTCCACCAAAAGCAACAAAATATCCATTTTGAATTGCAAGTCTAACTAAATCATCACTTGGTTGAAAGCAATGAAATAAAGTACCGTACTCTGCTTTTTTTTCTTTTAATGTATTATATGTTTCTAAAGAAGCATCTCTTGAGTGAATAAGTATCGGTAATTTTAAAGTATTTGCAAGTTCAATTTGTTCAATAAATAATCTTTTCTGTTTTTCTTTATTATCTTTTACAAATGCAAAATCAAACCCGATTTCGCCAACAGCAACTATTTTTTTATTATCATTTTGATTATATACATCATATATATCTTGTGCAGTATCTTTATCTACATCACTTGGATGTACACCAATTGCAGCAAAAAAATCGTCATACTTAGTAGCAAGTTTTATAGATTCAATTGAAGCCTCTTTATTATAGCCAACATTTATAAATTTATCTACACCTACATCTCTTGCTTCTTTTAATATATCGTCTAAATTATCTTTATATACATCATCATTATAATGTGTATGTGTTTCAAAATATTTCATATATATCTTCCTTTTTAAGCTTTAACTTTAGTAGGTAAAGTAATTACTACTTCTGTACCCTTGTTTACCTCACTTCTAATATCTATAGTACCGTCATTTCCATCAATAATTTCTTTAACAATAGAAAGTCCAAGTCCAGTGCCTCCCATTTTTCTAGAACGCGCTTTATCAACTCTGTAAAATCTTTCAAATATTCTATTTAAGTCTTGAGGTGGTATTCCTATACCATTATCAATAACTTTTATATATACACTTCCGTTAATTGAGCCAACATATACGGTAATTGTTCCACCTTCTTGAGTATATTTTATACTATTACTTACTATATTCATTATAACTTGTTCAATTGCATCCCTATCAGCATATACATTTGGAGGCTCAACAGTTACAATACATTCAAGATGATGATTCTTTTCTTTAGCTGCATACTGCATTTTCTCACATACACTTTGAGCTAAATCAACAATAGAAAACATCATTTTTTTCCAACTAACTTTTTTATAATCAAACCTTGAAAGTTGCAATAAATCTGCAACCAATCTATCCATCCTATTTGCTTCTTGATTTATAACCTTAGCAAATCTTGTTATTTCTGCAAAAGTTAAATCACCAGTCATCATTGTTTCAGAATAGCCTTTTATAGAAGTAAGTGGTGTTTTTAATTCGTGTGATACATTTGCCACGAATTCTTTACGCATATTATCAAGTTTAACACTTTCAGTAATATTTCTAATTACCATTATTACACCCATAGGGCTTAGTCTATCACTAAAAAATGGAACAAACACAATATTTAATGCGTTTTCACCAACAGTTACTTTAGTTTCAATACTTTTATAATTTGGTAAATACATTATTTTATCAAAATCTAATTCTATATTAAGCTTATTTGTAATCTTATCAAATGTATCATAACTTTTTTCAATATTTAAAAGTCTCATTGCTGATTTATTCATATGGACTACTTGTTTAGAAATTGAAAAAGCTACAACACCATCAGCCATATGCTCTAGTATAATTTCTGTCTTGCTTTGTTGACTATTTAAGTCAAAACTATTTTTCTTTATAAGTTCCATCATAGAAGTATATGATTCAATAAGCTCCTTAATTTCTGCAAGTGAAGTATAATCTTTTAAATGCTTAGTATCAACAAATTTTCCCTCTGATACACTTTTCATACCTTTTTCCATTTTTTTAAGTGGAAAAATTATTAAGTTTGCATTTATTGTACCAGCTATAAATGCAATAAAAAGAAGAACACATAATACAATTATATTAGTAACAGAAAAAATATTATTATTATCTACAAAGTTGATAGATAGAATTATAGTAGTTATAAAAGCTATAACTACCATTATCATACTTAATAATCTTATACTAGTTTTAATAGATTTTTTCATATTATATTATTCTCCTTTCTTTGCATTAAGAAAATAAATAATATTTATTTTTGCTAATCTGAAACGTAATATCCCATTCCTCTTTTAGTTTGTACATATTGAGGGTCTGCAGAATTTCTTTCTATTTTTTCTCTTAAACGTCTAACAGTTACATCAACTGTACGAGCATCTCCATAGAAATCATATCCCCATACGCCTCTTAAAATTTGCTCTCTTGTAAACACTTGATTTGGTGCAGTAGAAAGCATTTTTAAAAGTTCAAATTCTTTTATAGTTAAGTCAATTGTTTTATTACCAACTATTGCTATATATCTTTCAGGGTCAATAACCATATCTTTAATTTTTATTTTACTCTTTTCTGATTTTTGCTCATCATTTTCAGGTAATACATGTTTTCTTAAGTTTGCTTTTATTCTAGCTATAACCTCTCTTACACTAAATGGCTTAGTCATATAATCATCTGCACCAAGTTCTAAACCAATAATCTTATCAACCACTTCTTCTTTAGCAGTAAGCATAATTATTGGACAAACAAGACTTTTTCTAAGCTCTTTGCACACATTTAACCCATCTACTTTTGGAAGCATTAAATCAAGAAGAATTAAATCAGGTTTTACTGTAAGTGCTATATTTATAGCCTCTTCTCCATCATATGCGGCTATAGTTGAAAAACCTTCTTTTTCAAGATTAAATTTTAGTATATCTACTATAGGTCTTTCATCATCAACAATTAATATTTTCTTTTCATTCATATATAACACCTCGACTTACGATATTTAGATTATATCACGTATATATTTTTTTGGCTATATTTTTTTGAAATATTTTTAATTTTTTTGTAACTTTTTTGTAATTAATGTAATATAGCTGTTATATTATTAATTAATTTATTATAAATATTTCTTAAATTATTTCAACTTGAAAATTATCTAAATTTGTAATATTTTTAAAATTTGATATAAACATATCACTTGGTTTAGTAAGTAGCACTTTGCATTTAAAGCTACTTTCTTGCAAATGCTTTTCATCAATTTTTCTATGTACGTTTTTTAGTATCCCATTACTTCCATCAACTATATGTATATGACTTGGAAGTATTTTTTTAAATGTATAGGCAAAAAGTGGAAAATGTGTACAACCAAGTACTAAGTGAGTAAATTCTTCAAAGTTGTATTTGCTAAACCTTTGACTTATATAATTTTCTACTTTTACTCCTTTAAATATTCCCTTTTCTGCATATTTAACAAGTTCGTCTAATGGCTCTTTTTCCACTACATCTTCTACATCTAAATTTTTTATTAAATTATTAAGCTTTTCCTCATTAATTGTCATAGTTGTAGCGCATACAAGTATTTTTTTATTTAAATAGTTCTCATCTACTGCAACTTTTATGGCTGGTTCAGTTCCAATAATACAAGTGCCTTTGTACTTGTCTCTTAGTTCTTTTATAGCTATACTTGTTGCAGTATTACAAGCCACAACAATAATATCGCATTCTAAATCAATTAATTTTTTTACACAAGTATTTATATACTTAATAACTTGACTTTTTTCTTTTATTCCATAAGGTGTATTTTTATTATCTGCTAAATAAAAATACTCTGCATTTATTTCATTTATAACTTTATTAAATATAGTAATTCCTCCCAGTCCTGAATCAAAAAAACCTATTTTCATGATATATCTCCTTTACAAAAAAAGTAGAGATAGTAACTGGTACTCTCTCTACTTAACATCACATTTCTCTTCTTCCTTCTAATGCTTTAATTAACGTTATTTCATCAGTATATTCTAAGTCGCCACCAACAGGAATTCCGTGTGCAATCCTTGTAACAGTAATTCCAAGAGGCTTAATTAAACGAGAAATATACATAGCTGTTGCTTCACCTTCTATTGTAGGATTAGTAGCTAATATTACCTCTTTAATTTTATCATCTTTTAATCTTTCTAAAAGTTCTTTTATTTTTATATCTCCAGCCGTAATATTATTCATTGGAGAAATTGAACCGTGTAACACGTGGTAGAGTCCTTTGTATTCGTGGGTTTTTTCCATTGCTACAACATCCTTTACATTTTCAACCACACAAATTACACTATCATCTCTTTTTTTATTAGAACAAATATCACAAGGGTCATTTTCTGTTATGTTATAACAAACAGAGCAAAATTTAACTTTATTTTTTGCATCTATTATGGTACTTGCCATATTTTGTGCCACATCAAGTGGAGATTCTAATACATAAAAAGCAAGTCTAACGGCTGACTTATGCCCAATTCCTGGCAATTTTTCAAATTCATTTATTAATTTATTTACAGTTTGTGAATACATATTTTACTTCCTAAAACATACCTGGTATATTAAATTGACCAAGTTCTGATTGCATCATAGAATCAGCTTTATTTAATGCTTCATTTACAGCAGTTAAAACTAAGTCTTGTAACATTTCTACATCATCTGGATCAACTACATCTTTTTTTATAATTATCTCTTTAATTACTTTATCTCCTGTAGCTTTAACAGTAACTGCTCCACCACCAGCTGAAGTTTCAATTTCCATTGAAGCAACTGATTTTTGTTTTTCTTCCATTTCTTTTTGCATTTTTTGTGCTTGTTTTAATATATTTTGCATATTTCCCATTCCACCACCTGGGAATCCTCCAAATTTTGCCATAAATATCAATCCTTTCTAAAACATAATTAATTATATTATACTTTTAATAATATTTCAATCTAAATCAGTGTAATTTATATTATTTTGTTTAAATACTTTTTCTATAGAAGATGTATTTTCTTCACCTTCATCTGCCTCTTTAAGTTCTATTCGTATATCTTTATCTATTGAATAATTATTTAGCATTATATCACTTATAGTTTCAATACTATCATCCATTTTCAAAATATTATATGCAAATGAGTTATTTGTAATAACTAACACATAATCGTCTGTCAAATAAATAGTTGAACCTGCAAGAGCAGAAAACAATTTAAGTTTTCCGTGTTCAGCAACACTCTTATTAAATTCTTCAAGTTCAGTAAACTCTGTCATTACTAATTCTTTTTCTTCATCTTTTTTATTATTTTCCTCTTTTTGCTCTTTTTTAGGAGCTCTATTTTTATTTACTGCCCTAGCAATAGAAATATTTGATTTATCATTTAAGTTACTTTTTAAACTTGCTATTTCACTTTCTAGGCTTGCTACTTTATTTGAAAGTATATTAATAGTATTTAACAAGTCTGCATTTGAACTATTATCACTATTATCGATACTAGTTACTTGACTTGTTACATTATTGCATAGTTCAATTATACTTGATTTTAAAATAATTGAAGGTCTTGCACTTTGCTTTAAATCACTATCTAATTTTGAAAGTCTATCTATTATATTTGTTATTTTTTTGCTATCTCCTTTTGAATTTATTAAAAGAGATAAAAACTCTTCATTTAGTTCATATACTAATTGTCTTAAATCTTTTCCTTTCTTAATAACAATATCAATATTTTCATTTGCTTTTATAACATCATATGCTAAAATAGCTTCGACAATATTTTTTACAATTTGTTTATCAATTGCACCAACTACTTTTTGTATATCATTATATGTTAATTTCTCAGACATTTCTGATATACATCTATCAAGTATACTTAATGCATCTCTCATAGCTCCGTCAGCAAGTTTTGCTACATATTCTAATGCCTCATCTTCATATGCTATTTTTTCATTTTCAAGTACATATTTTAATCTTTCAACAATATTTTCTGTTGATAATCTATTAAATTCAAACCTTAAACATCTAGAAAGAATAGTTACAGGTATTTTGTGTTGTTCTGTTGTTGCAAGTATAAATACAACATTTTCTGGTGGCTCTTCTAATGTTTTAAGTAATGCATTAAATGCACTTGTTGTTAGCATATGAACCTCATCAATTATATATACCCTATACTTTACATCTACAGTTGCATAAACTACTTCTTGCCTAATCTGACGAATATTCTCAACACTATTATTAGATGCAGCATCCATTTCAACTACATCTGATGTATTTCCTTCAAGTATTCCTTTACATACCTCACACTCATTACAAGGTTCTCCATCTTTTGGATTTAAACAATTTATAGCTCTTGCAAAAACCTTTGCTGCACTAGTTTTTCCTGTTCCTCTTGTACCACTAAATAGATATGCGTGTGAAATTTTGCCCGTTTTAACTTGATTTTTTAATATTTTAGTAACACTTTCTTGACCTAATATATTATCAAATGTTAAAGGTCTATATTTTCTATATAGTGCTATATAGCCCATCCTATCACCCCATATAAAAAGGCACCAAACACATAGAGAAGTCTGCTTATTGCTGCTTCCTTCCGGATCTGACAAGGTTCACAAGCTCTCTATCGTTCGGTGTAACTTTATTATACACTAGATAGCTGGTTTTTTCAAGTAATATTACAAATTTAAAAATTTTTTTACAAAAATTTTTAAATTTTGTTGTATTTTTTTTTAATAAGATGTATAATTACTCGTGGCAAAAAATATATAGATAGATATATATTAGTATTTATGGATAATCTTTGATTTTAATATTTGATATTAAAACATTTTAATGTTTTAATAAAGTGAATTTGTAGCATACGAAAACGGCAAAAAAGAACTCGAATATAGGTAAAAAACTTAGACTTTACAAACGGACCACTTTCTTTCTTTTATATTTGTACTTTCCTTCCAAAATTTGGTATATAAAAAGTAAAATAAAATGGAATTATAGAAACTGCTTTTTTAACGGACGATTAACGTAAAAACGACTACTAGCAAGTTAGGTAACCTCAAAATCGATTTATAAACAACCGCTACATTTTCACAAATAGAAGGCCGAAATTAAAATTAATTTCGGCTTTCTCATATATATTTTTTAATACTACAAATAAATAACATCTATACAATACAATATAACATATGCAGCTAAGGTTAGTATACCTGAAATAACGAAAGAAGTATATGGTACTTTACTCTTAGTTATTTTTTTCAATATTATTCCAATTGATATAATTGTTATACTTATAATTATTCCCATTACTAACATCATTAAAGTAAAATCATCTCTTTGTCCAGCTATTATATTTGTTTCCTCATCCATTAAATGCATAGCATTCTCATTAATATTTCCAGTTGTATTTTCATTATTTATTATTAAACCAAGATATCCCATTGGCCCCTTAACGTCACTTCCATCTACATCAGACCAATATTTAGATTCATTGATACTATTATGTATGATAAATGGAATACCAAAGACAACTAAAAATATAAGTAAAGTAAGAAGAAACGTTTTAGCGACATCCTTAAAAATTTTCATTATATCTCCCCCTTATTTTAATCATAATACTAAATTAATTAAATTTCAATACTAAAACAAATAAACTAAATTTATAATTATAATAAGTTTACAAAATATCATTAAAATAACAAATCAAATGTATTTGGTACAGTAATTACAAACCATATAAGATATAATATAACTGTTATACCAGCAGCAACTATAGCATCATACATTCCTTTATTCCTATTTGAATTTACTCTAAGTTTTAGCCCCGTAATTACAAGTCCCATTGCTACTATAACATATAATGCTATAATCATATTAGTAAATACTCTAAAATATTCTTTGTATGTTTGCCTCATATCTTTAATATAACTTTCTGTTTGTGTATTTTGCATACTATTTATTTCAGTTTGATATGTTGCATTAATTTCTTTTGCACTATTTATTTTATTATTTACTGGAATATATAATAATAAATTAATACCTACTAAAAGTACTACTATTACAATATATGTAATTACAAAATTAAGTTTATTATTTCTTTTTACCATATCACTCTTCACTCCTTATATTTCTAAATCTTTAACTACATTTTTTAGTACATTTACACTATTTTCAAATTTTGCTTTTTCAGTTCGTGTTAATTTAAGTTCAACTATTTCTGAAATCCCATCTCTATTTATTACTGCAGGAACTCCTATACAAATATCTTTTGCATTATATTCTCCATTTAAATATGCTGAAACTGGAAATACAATATTTTCATTTTGATATATAGCTTGTATTATCCTAGTAGCACACATAGATACTGCATAATATGTAGCTTGTTTTTTGCTACTTACTATACTTCCTGATAGTTTTGTAGTCATATATACTCTATTTAATTCTTCTAAACTTAAATTATTTGCTTCAATATAATCAAAAATTTGTTTTCCTCTAATATAACAATTAGACCAAACAGGAAAACAAGAATCTCCGTGTTCACCTAATATATAGCCTTCTACACTTTTTGGTGATGTATTAGAAAGTTCTCCTAATAAATATTTAAACCTAGATGTATCAAGCATTGTACCTGTTCCAATCACTTTGTTATCAGGAAATTTTGATACTTTTCTTACTACATAAGTTATCACATCAACGGGATTACTAACCACAACAAATATTCCTTTAAAACCTGCTTTAACAACTTTTTCTGTAATTTCTTTTGCGATTTTAGAATCTTTTTCTGCTAAATCAAGTCTTGTTTTTGCCTTTTGATTATTTAGTGAGCCAGTTGCAATTACTACAATATCAGCATCCCTACATTCTCTATATCTTCCTACTTTTATATTAACACTTTCAGTATAATATGACAGTCCGTGCAATATATCTAATTTTTCTCCTTCAGACTTATCTTCATTAATATCTACTAAGACTATATCTGACACAATATTTTTTAGTGATAAAGTATAGGCTATAGTTGCTCCAACACTTCCCACTCCTATTATTGCTACTTTTCTTTTGTCTATCATATTTTCAACCCCTTATTTTATTTCTTTTGTTATATTTAAAAAATCACACAAGTTTAATTCTTCAGCCCTTGCATTAGTACTTATTTTACATTTATTTAACAGTTTTTCTATTTCCTCTTTATCTAAATTCATAAACTTATTTGATACAAGAGAATTTACCATTTTCTTTCTTCTTTGTGCAAAAGCTTTATGAATAAGCTCAAACAACACATCTTCATTTTCTACTTTGTATTTATCACTTTTTTCAAGTTTTATAACTGCAGAATCTACATTTGGTGCTGGTATAAAACAATTTCTTGATACATCTATCATAATTTCAGCATTGGTTAAATATTCTACCATTAAAGTTAGTATTCCATAATCTTTAGTCTTTGGCTTTGCAACCATTCTTTGTGCAACTTCTTTTTGTACCATAACTACAATTTCACTTATACGTTTTGATTCTTGCAATAATTTAAATAGTATTGGTGTTGTTATATAATATGGTAAATTAGCTATAACTTTAACATTTTTAAATGATATATTTCTATTTTTTTCTATTTCTTCTATATAATTATCAATATCAATTTTTAATATATCTTTATTTACTAATTTAAAGTTATTATATCTACTTAATCTATCATTTAAAACATTAATCATATTGTTATCAATCTCAATAAGCAAAGCATAAGTAGAATTTAACAAAATATATTCACTTAAATTTCCAAGTCCCGGTCCAATTTCTATAACTAACTCATTTTCCTTAATATCTGCTACATCTATTATTTCATTTAATATACTATCACTAACTAAAAAATTTTGTCCAAACTTTTTATTTGCCTTAATATTAAATTTATTTAAAATTTCTTTAGTTTTTATTACCGTATTTATATCCTTCATTTTAATTTCTATATTTTCCCTTTCTAAAAAAATAATTGCCAGCAACTGGCAATTATTTATCCTCAAAAAATTATAAATGTATATTATATATTTCCATTTGCTATTAATGAATTCCTTATACTTTTAACTGAATTACTATATGCTCTATCTAGTATTCCTTGACTATAGCAACTATTATAAAATACTCCTTCTCCCATATTGTATGAATTTAAAGCATAAGCTTCAACTGCGTCTTCTCCTGAAACAACTTTTCTAGCTGAAGCAAAGTAATTTGAAAGTAAGTATGCACCTGCAGTCATATTATCATATGGATCTGTAAAATCACTTACTCCTAATCTTGCTCTTAAATTTGAAAAGTTAGAAACGTGTATTTGGCATAATCCATATGAATTTCCTCCACCTACTGCACCAGCATTAAATCCACTTTCTTTATACATTATTGCTAAGAAAAGCTCATATTGAATTCCATATTTTTTACATACATTATATGCAAATTCTTGTTGTTCTTCTGGAAGTCTTATATTATATTTTTTAAAGTTCGAATCTACTTGAATAGCTCCTATACTTCTTACTACTGCACTTCTTGAAGCAGTTAAATTTAATTTTGTACCTACCTCTATAATTTGATTTTTTGCAGCACTTAAAATTTCAGTTGATAATTTAGCTCTATATACTTCTTGATTTTTATTATATTTTACTAAATATTTAGTTGATTTTTTACCTTCTACACCTTTTTGAACTGTTTTTGTAGTTCCTCTATCCATTGTTGAATTATTTTTCTTTTCTTCTTCAAATGGTATTGGCTCAATGACCTCCTCAATTTTTGCTACAACTGGGTTAAATTCATTTTCTATTTCATCAATGTTTATTTTTGCAAGTTCATTTGTACTATGTATTTTTATCTGCATTCCATCAGTTATTTTTGTATCAAGGTTTGGCTCTACTTTTTCATTACTGTCAACATTTATTTGATTTTGCAACAAAAAGCCATCTACAGTATTAGACATTGTCTTTATATTTTTAATATCGCCATAATAATCTAAAGTTATTGTCTTTAAATTCATAGATATTAAAAACAAGCCTACTGTAGTAAATATTAAGATCATAGTTATTATTACTAATGTTTTTCTTAATACATATGCCTTATCGTTAATCACCAGAATTCCTCCTTTTACATAAGACAATTTTATTATACTATAATTCATATGTTTTGTCAATTTTTTTTATGATTTATTTATTATTAAAATTTTAAAAAAATTAAATCAAAAAATATAGCTTTTTACGAATTGCTTGACATATGTAAAATATAGTTATATAATGTAAGAACAACGCATAAGTTTACCTAAAAAAATTTTTTGATGGGAGGTTTAATATATGGGATTTCATTCTGAAGGTACACGTATAAGACTACATATGGAAGAAAATTACGTGGACATTAAAGTTGAAAAATTTTTTACAACAGATAGCCCTTTTGACCCACAATATATCTTAATTAATTTTATCGAGTATATTTTTACTCCTTCTACAACTATAAAAAGAGAGGACCCTACATTTTTCTATCACTTAGAAAAATGTATTCCTTACCTTATAACTTACTATCCTTGTCAATTAAAAGAAATGGCAACTATTCTTGGTGATACAGAATGTCGGGAGTTCATTTTAACAAAAATATACGAAATGCAAAATACTGGCTACAAGTTTAAATACATCACTTATATTGATAGTAGAACTGGTGAAAATAGAGTAGGTGTAGTGGAAGAATTTACTCAAAGAAGTATAAATAAAATAGGACTTTTTCTTCCTTATATAGATGATTTATATTCAAAAGCAAAAAGTTTTTTAGAAAGTGATATAAATGATAGATATAACACATTTTTTAAGGAAAAAAGAAGTGGTGGAAAACGCAGAATTGATATACCTGATGATGAATTAAAAGCTTTTATGAGAAATGTTAATTATTTCATAAATTATATCTGCCATATTAATTTTCCAAGTAATGTTTATGGATTTGTAAAAAATAAATCTACTAAAATGCTTGCTGAAAATCATACCAGTTTCTCGTATGATTTCAAAGGAATGATTGAAGTTGATATAAAGGACTTCTTTCCAAATTGTACATTAGATAAATTAATGTACTCAATGAAAACTATATATCCTTTTTGTTTAATGGATGCAACTAAATTAGAAGTAATTCTAAAAGCTTGTATGGTAAAATATGATGGAAAATATAGACTACCACAAGGTGCACCTACAAGTCCAGTTTTAAGTAATATTATAATGCTTCCTATTGATTTTTTGTTGATTCACGGTTTAACTCATGAGCCACATTCTAACTTTGTAAATAGTTATACTAGATATGCAGATAATATATATGTTTCACTTAAAGGATATCTATATCTAACTACTACATGCTCTATTAAACAAAAAATGCAGGATGCACTTAATGGTTTTGATTTTTATTGTAATCTATCTAAATCAAAAATTCATAAATTTAAACAAACTAATCGCATATTTGTTACTGGAATTATGATTAATAAAAGAAGAAATATAACAATTGGCCATATAAATAAACAATATCTAAAATCCTATATTTTTGACATTCTTATGGATGCAAAAAATAACAAAACAAGAGATAAAAAAAGTCTCCAAAGTACTTTAGGTAAAATCGGTTATTTTAGATATATTGAACCAGATTTTGTTGATAAAGTAATTGAAAAATATGAGCAAAAAACTGGTATGAATTACAAGGAATCTGTTAAAAAATTATTATGTTCTTAAATAGATTGCATAGCCGTATATAGTTTAGAAGAACAAACAAAGTTCTAATGCTTTAGTTTAATTACTCTAACACTATGGCAGTCTTAATGTTATTAAGACTTTCACCATTAACTAAGGTTTTTAAGGCTTTTGCTCACTGCAAAAGTTCGGCAAAGTGCTTTTAATCTTTCTTTTAGATGATATTTTAGTTTGGCATTATATTTTTTTGCCGCAAAAGCCTTTCTATTCGTCAAAAAGAATTGATTGAGAGGACTTCGTCCGCTGAGTCGCATTTAAGAACATTTTAATTTAAAGCACTGCATAAATTTTATGCAGTGTTTTTTTAGCTAAAATTATAGATTTTAACAACTTTAATTTATTATATTGCATATTTATTTAAGAAATGGTAGAATATATTTAGTGATTATTTCACAAGAAAGGGTGATAAAAATGACAGCAGTATGGATTGTACTTGGAGTTATATTAGTAATTGTTATAGCAGTAATTGGAATATATAACAAACTAGTTCATCTTAAAATGAGAGTTAAAAATGCTTGGGCACAAATTGATACTCAACTTAAAAGAAGATTTGATTTAATTCCTAATTTAGTTGAAACAGTTAAAGGTTATATGGTTCACGAAGAAAAAACATTAAAAGAAATAGTAGAAGCTAGAAATAGTTTCGCATCTGCAGAAGGTGTACAAGGTAAAGCTGAGGCAAATAACAATTTAACTAATTCATTAAAATCAATTTTTGCACTAGCTGAAGCTTATCCTGATTTGAAAGCTAATGAAAACTTTAATTCTTTACAAGTAGAGTTAAGTGGCACAGAGGATAAAATAGCATATGCAAGACAATTTTATAATGATACAGTTCAAATGTATAATACAGCAATAATGTCTTTCCCATCAAATATACTAGCTGGTATGTTTGGCTTTAAGGAAGAAAGTTTCTTTGAGGTAACTGATGAAGCTCAAAGAGAAGCAGTAAAGGTACAATTTTAGATTATGATATTAAAAGAAGTAAGAAATAATAAAATAGGCTCTTATTTTATTATTTCTCTATTTATTATATTCATTATGCTTATTGTATACTTTATCTGTATTTGTTTTGACCTTGGAAGTATGTCAATTGTTATTGCTTTGCTTTTTGCCACAATTAGTGCTTTTGTATCGTATTATAGTTGTGATAGCATAGTTCTTAGTATAAATGGTGCACGACCTGCTACAGAAGAACAAGATAAATTACTTAGTACAATACTTGATAATCTTTGTATTGGAGCAGGTTTACCAAGACCGAAATTATATGTAATAAATGATTCTTCCCCAAATGCCTTTGCAACAGGAAGAAATCCACAAAACGCATATATTTGTGTAACAACAGGATTACTTGAGAAAATGAATAAGTATGAATTAGAAGGTGTACTTGCACACGAACTTTCACATATAAAAAACTATGACATATTACTATCAACAATTATATCAGTATTTGTTGGATTTGTAGTAATAATATCTGATTATATATTTAGATTTGGATTTATAGGAAGTAATGATAGAGATAGTAAATCTAATCCAATTATTATGCTAATAGGATTAATATTTTTATTACTTTCTCCTATATTTGCAACTTTAATGCAACTGGCTCTGTCAAGAAAAAGAGAGTATTTAGCAGATTCTTCTGCAGTAGAAATAACTAGAAATCCTGAAGGCCTTATATCCGCACTAAAAAAATTATCAGAAGATGAAAAGCCTTTATCTACTGCAAATAAAGCTACTGCTCATATGTATATAGTTGCTCCATTTAAAGGTAAAAAGGAAAAAACAAATTTATTTTCTACACATCCACCAATTAGTGAAAGAATTAAAAGACTTGAACATATAAATTAA
>CANQLD010000027.1 GCA_947624625.1 uncultured Clostridia bacterium
TGTATGTATGTATGTATGTATGTATGTATGTATGTATAGTGTATTCATATTTCTAGCTCCTTTAGTTTACATATTTTATTTGCTTATTTCAACCTCTATTTTTATTCTACTATATATTTTTATTTTTTACAATAATTAGTCTCTTTTTTATATAATATTACATTATTATAAACAGTGTATCAAAAGCTTAGTTGCCTTATTTTTTATATTTTCTTCTTTTTCCTTTATTTTTGATATAAACTCATCAAATGTATAGATGTTATATCTTTCAATATTATTTTCTAGTGCTACATTTTCAAGTATTGTATATATATAATCTTTAAAGGTTTCAAGATTTTTAGTTTGAAATTTTGATACTAAACTTGGAACTATTTTATCCTGAAAAACATTTTGTATATTTTTTCCTACAGTAAGCTTTACATTTGCATATTTTGCTATTTCTTCCATTTTTTCATAAGGTATTTTGTTTAATTTATCTATTATTTCTTTATCTGATACTGGCTCAAAATAATACATTATGCCATCTAAATCTTTTATAGCTCTCATAGCATCATAATAGCCTAATTTTAACTGTTCTTTTAAATTTTGAGTATCAAAATTCAATATATTTGGCAGACTTTCCACAGGCTCAATCATATGCATTGACACATTTCCTCGTTTAAGTATTTGCTTGTAATTCCTTATTCTCATCCTTTTATATGTTCGTATTACAATTGCCTCTTTAATTCCCATCTTTTCAAGCAAATGCACAGGACAATTATCATATATGCCACCATCTACATAGTTTTTATCATTTACTTTTACTCTTTTAAAAACAGGAAGATTAGAACTTGCCATTATATAGTCTATTACCTCACCTTTTTCCATATCATCAATTAGTAGTTCTTCTCCAGTTCTATCAGATAAACAATAAGTTACAAGTCCAAACTGTATATCTGACTTTCTAAGCCTTTCTTCGTCAATTTTATCTTCTAGTATTTTTCTAATCTTTAAAGTATTTATTCCTTTTTCTTTTATAGCTTTAGAAAGTTTCTTTGATAAATATTTTATAGTATTCATATCAAGATTCATATTCATAGCATTTCTTACTTTATCATTTTCTAAATCAAATAAATCATTAAAAGTAAGAGTTTCCCACATATTATATACTTCATCAAAATCACCTTGTGCAATAAAAGCTGCATTAATTGCTCCAATAGATGTGCCAACTACTGCATTAAATTCATAACCATTTTCAAGTAATGCTTTTACTGCTCCAATATGGTAAGCTCCTCTTGCTCCACCACCTTCAAGTGCTAAACCGTACTTCATAATTTACCCCCTACTTAAACTTAATTTAATTTTATCATTTATATCTTAAATTTTCAATAGAGAAATATTTACTAAATTACTTTTCAATTTTTTTACATCATAGGTGAAAATGCAACTACAATACCTTCTGCCATTTTTCTAAATATAGACCTTTTCTTCCAAGTTTCTAAATCTATTTCTTGACAATCTTTAAGCATATTTTCAAAATCTTGTCTTACATCTTTTTCAACACCTGTTTTGTATGTCCAAGTAGTACACTCGAAATTTAAGTTCATACTTCTAAAGTCTATATTTGCAGTTCCAACAATTGAAGTATCATCATCTGCAACAAATGTTTTAGAGTGTATAAATCCAGGCTTATACTCATATACTCTAACACCTGCTTCAAGCAAAACTTCATAATATGATTTTGTAGCTACATTAACAAGTTTTTTATCAGGTATATATGGTACAATAATTCTAACATCTACTCCACTTCTTGCACTATTTAAAATTGCATTTAAAATCACTTCACTTACAATAAAATATGGAGTAGTCATATATACATAATTTTTTGCATAATTAATAGTTTGAATATATATGTTTTCAATTGGATTTTTTCTATTGTCAGGTCCATCAGCAAATGGCAAGATGTAGCCTTGATGTTCTTCTTTTTTTATTTCTTTTGTATTCTTTTCTTCAGCTACAATATATTTTTTGTAATCTATCTTTTTTAGTGTAATTTCTTCTAAATTTCTTAAAAACATTATTAGGAAACTATTTACTGCTTCTCCTTCTACCTTAATTCCAACATCCTTCCAATAACCAAATCTTTCGATTAAATTTGCATATTCATCTGCTAGATTTACTCCTCCTGTATATGCTACTTTACCGTCTATTATTACAATTTTTCTATGATCTCTATAGTTAAAATATCCATTAATTATTGGAGTAAAAGGATTAAATTCATATAGCCCAATATTATATTTTTTCATTTCTTCTTTAAATTTCTTTGGCTTTTTCAAAAGGCTACCAAAAGAGTCAATTATAATATTAACTTCTACTCCTTCTTTTGCTTTTTGTTTTAAGATATCAATTGTTTTATCCCAAAGCTTACCAGAGGAAATTATAAAAAACTCTAGGAATATATAATCTTTTGCACTTTTTAAATCCTCAAAAAGACTTTCAAAGAATTTTTCTCCAATATCAAAATATTTAACTCCTTGATTTCTATATACAGGATATCCAGAAATTTTGTTTAAATAATTTACTTGGTTATATTTATGTTTATCAATATTTTTTATTTCTTCTTTTATATCTTCAGAGCTTGATAAAGTATACTCTGAATCTACTCTAATTTTTCTTATTTTTCTTTCTTCTTTTTTTCTTAGCTTACTATTACCCCAAAGGAAATAGGCAAGAATTCCAACAATTGGTGCAAGCATTACTAAAATTATCCAAGATATTTTGTATGCCGCACTATCGTGTTTATACAATATGTAAGATGCTGTTATTATTTTTAGTATTTCAAATATAAATCTTGCATAAGTATAAATTGATCTTGTTGTTGAATAAAGCAAAACCATTAGTGAAATCTGTGCGCCAAGTATTACAAGAACTGCTACTATTTTAATAATTGTAAGTAGTAGATTTTTCTCACCTTTTTTACCTTTTTTACTTTTTGAAGCTTCCAAATTTTTATCACTACCCATAATATCCCCATCCTATATTTTAAATAATTACTATATCTATATTAAAGCAATAATATAATTATTATTTACAATTTACAGTCTTTTTATTTTTCATAGCCATATTTTTTGTAAAACTCATCTTTAAATTCTATTAAATAATCATTTTTTATTGCTTCTCTTACATCTTCCATTAATTTTACTAAAAATCTTAAATTATGAATTGACAAAAGCCTTGCTCCTAATATTTCTTTTGCCTTAAATAAATGTCTTATATATGCCTTTGTATAATTTTTGCAAGTGTAGCAATCACAGTCTTTATCAAGTGTTGTAAAATCATATTCATATTTTGCATTTAGCATATTTAGTCTACCATAATGTGTTATTGCAGTTGAATTTCTTGCCATCCTTGTTGGTATAACGCAATCGCACATATCAATTCCAGCCATTACTGCCTCTATTAAATAATCTGGAGTTCCAACTCCCATTAAATATCTTGGTTTATTTTCTGGCAGTAGAGGTGTAGTATATCTTAATATATCAAGAAATTCTTCTTTTGGCTCTCCTACACTTATTCCTCCTATTGCATACCCTGGGAAATCAAGTTCTATTAAATCTTTTGCACTTTTTTCTCTTAAATCTTTGTAAAAGCCTCCTTGAACTATTCCAAATAAATTTTGTGTATCTGTATTTTTATGAAACTCTTTACAACGTTTTGCCCATCTAGTTGTTCTTTCCATAGAATCTTTAACATATTCATAACTTGAACCATATGGTGCGCATTCATCAAAAGCCATCATAATATCTGAGCCTATATAGTTTTGTACTTCAATGGATTTCTCAGGTGACAAAAACTTTTTTGTTCCGTCAATATGTGATCTAAACTCTACACCCTCTTCAGTTATTTTTCTAAGCTGTCCTAAGCTAAAAACCTGAAAGCCACCACTATCTGTAAGGATATTTCTATCCCAATTCATAAATTTATGAAGGCCTCCAGCCTCTTTTATAACATTATTGCCTGGTCTTAAAAACAGATGGTATGTATTTGCAAGTATAATATGTGCTCCAACCATATCTTTCATTTCTTCAGGAGTCATTGCTTTTACTGTTCCTTGCGTACCAACTGGCATAAATACTGGTGTTTCTACATCACCGTGTGGCAAGTGCAATACTGAAAGCCTTGCATTTGTCCTTTTATCTTTCTTTTTTATTTCAAAAGTTAATGCTTTATTTCCCATATTTCCTCCACTTTTTTATTTAAATATTATATCATTTTATATTATTTTTGTCAAATTATGTAATGTCCAATCAAATATATACTAAAAAGTAGAGAAATTTAATGTTTCTCTACTTTTATATATTTTAATCTAATTTTACATTAATATATACATTTCCTCGTAAATCAATAACAAAATTATCTATATTAATACTTGAAGATAAATTATCTATATTTTTAGAATTTATTTTATAATAATCTGTTTTGCTATTTTTTAAAGCTATTTTATCTTTAAGTGATTTATCTTCAATTTCACTTAATGTACTTGAACTGTATACAATATTTTCATTTTTTACCTTAGATAAAATTAATTTTTCTTTAACATATTTTTGTTTATCTACTACTTTATTAACCATACAATACAAATCTATTCTTTCTTCTATTTCTCCTCTTTGTATTCCTATTGTAGATGCTTTAGTTTTGCTTACTATACCACTATCTTCTGTAAATGCTCTTAATGTGAAGGTCAAATTATATATTATACAAAGTATAACAGCCGTAATTGAAATTACAAATCCAAAAATCAGTATTACTTTACTTGTATTATATTTTCTTGTTTTTTGTATAATATTAAATAAAATGAAACCTATTATAGATATAACTAATCCTAAAGCTGGAATTGTACAAAAAATTAGTCCACAAATTGATAATATATATGCACATATCAACATACTAACTCACCTAACCTATGATTATATTTATAATTATATATCATTTAATTATAAATAACAAGAATTAGATTATTAGTTTATTATCATAATTGTAATTAGTCCTATACTTATTCCAAACGACATTATATAACCTAGAGATGAATATATAATGCCAAGTATTGCAAAAGTTCTGTCATTTCTATTTTTATTTTTTATTACTGCAATAGTTGAAATTACTAAAGCTACAATAGAAACAACAACTCCAACAAATGGTACAAGTGAACATACAAAACTTGCAATACTAAGTACAAAACCTAAATTTCCCATAACACTCCTTTAAGGCTAAATAATAGTAAGTAACTTTTGCATAGATAAAAGTAATGTTATACAAATAACTACTGCAAGTATAAATGAATAATCATATGCTATATATCTATATTTTTTTACTTTTTTTAATTCCTCGTTATCTTCTACTTTAACATTTTCAAGTAACTTAATTTTACCTTTACTTTTTATTATTTCTTTAATTATACATATTATTCCTATAATAATTAAAATTATATATATTCCATTTATTATACTAATAACATTTAAATTATTTTCAAATATTAGCATTAAAGCTTCGTACCCATTATTTAGTAAATGTATTGCAAAAGATGGAATTATGCTTCCTGATTTTAAAGTAATTATACTAAGTATTACACCCATTACAAATGCAAAAAGCATTTGTGATAAATTAAAATGTATTACACTAAAAAGTAAAGATGATGAAATAATAGCAAATACTGTTCCATATTTTTTAGTAAAATTAAGTATTGCTTTTCTTACATATAATTCTTCAAATATAGCTGGAAGTAGAGCTAATTCCACAAAAAGAAGTATTTTTCCAATTACTGTTTTATCATCATATATATTTACTTTTTCTACAATGTCATAATTAAGTCCAAGTTTTTCAAGTATTATACCTATTACTATTTGTACTAGCAAAACTATAGGAAGAGTAATTAAAATATACTTAATGCATTTCTTTTTATTTACTTTATTTTTTTCTTTGCTTTTTTCTGTATATATAAATACGATAAGTGAAGGTATAACAAGTGATATTACAAAAGAAATCATTTGTATTATTGTATTTACATTTGTTACAGATAGCTTGCCATTAAATAAGTTATATATTGGAAGAGTAAATATTTGCAAAACATATGTAAGTCCAAGTTGTAACAATACAAATACTAATACTGAAATTCCTAACACAAACCCTATTTTGCTATACTCTTTTTTTGCTATTTTTTGCATTTGTATATCATAAGTACTTTGTTTTAAATTATCTTTTTCTTTTATATTTCTATAATCTAATACACCATTTTTAAACATCTTTGCCCCATATTTTACAAGTAGTACACAAGATAAAATAAGTAGTAGTGTAGCAATTATTACTTGAAATATATTTGCTTGCCCTATAAGTATCATTGTTGGAACAAAATACATTGAAGCTACTGGCACACAAGAAATAATATATGAAAATGTAGTTGGTGATTTTAGTGGTGTTACTATAAAAGTAGATAACAAATATATTACTAAATTTACTGTAACAAGTATTACAGTTGCATTTCCTGCATCAGAAATATTTGTTGTTTTAGATGAAAGTATTGCTTGTATTATACTTAGTATAAATATTGTAAAAAATAAATATACAAATGCTACTAAAAAATATATAACAAGATTTTTATCTATAAAAGTTGTAATACCTGTCATATCGACATTTTGAGCTAAACTAATATTTGGTGCAAGGAAATATATCTTAAGGAGTACATTTACTAAAAAACCAAGTATTAAATATAATATTGCAAAAATTAATTGTAACACAAAAGTTAAATTAATACTTAATACTTTTGCGATTAAGTAGCCTCTTTCACTAATACTTGTAAGTACATATTCAATACTTTTGGTTAGTTTTTCTTGTGATATATCATTTGCAATTTTTGAAAGTATCATAAGAAGTATGAAAAATATCAAATAATTAAATATAGTTTGCATAGTATATTTTTTATCTGTATCTTCATTATCAACTGATAACATTTTTCTTTCTATTTTTACATCTTCAAATGCTTCATTTAAACTTTCAATACTTATATTATTTTCTTTTGCATATAACATTTTTTTTGCATTATTTAAAGAACTTTGTATTAAATCAATGTATAAACTAGATACTCCTTCTTGTGAAGTTACTTTTGCTTTAATATCTGTTCCTTCTTTATCTACTTTTACTGCTATTTGATTTTTCTTTAAATTTTCTTTGTTATACTCTTTTTCTTCTTCTTTTTTTAATACTACACCGTCAATATCTTTTAACGAATTATTTAAATCTTCATATATTAAGTTATCATTATCACAAAGCAATATTTCTGTATCTTCTTTAAATTTTATATTATCTTTTTTAAATATATCACTAACAGTTGAAAAGTTAATGCCAACAAGTGTGATTAAAAGAAGCAATACATTTAATATAACAAACCACTTACTTCTTATGTTTTTTTCTACATTATACTTAATTATACTAACTATTTTACTCTTCATAACTTTTTCCTACCTTTTCAATAAAAATATCATTTAATGAAGTATCTAAAGTAGCAAACTTAAGTATTTTTTTATCTCCTATTTTCTTTAATATTTTAGGTAATACATCCTCACTTGAAATTAACAAAATAAAATTATTTTTTTCTACTTCAGTTATATTTTCTATTTCTTCTATATCTTGCAAATCGCTTTTTTTAAGTTCTCCAACAATATTTAATCTCTTTTTCCTAAAGTCTTGCTTTATTTTTTGCAAATTGCCTGATATAACCTCATTTCCTTTATCAAGTATTATTATATCATCACATAGCATTTCCACATAATCCATTCTATGTGATGAAAATACTATACATTTTCCTTCATTTTTTAACTCTAATATTACATTTTTTATTTCTTCTACACTAATTGGGTCAAGCCCCGAGAAAGGTTCATCAAGTATAAGGAGAGTAGGACTATGAAGTACAGATATTATAAACTGGATTTTTTGCCTATTTCCTTTTGAAAGGTCTTTTAATTTTGTATTCATATACTCTAAAATATTAAATTTATTAAGCCATTTTATTAGTTCTTTTTTTACTTTGTCTTCGCTCATTAGTTTTAAAGCCCCATAATATATACATTGGTCTAAAACAGTATATTCAAGTATTAGACTTCCTTCTTCTGGTAAATAACCTATACTATTTGTTATATTTTCATTTATTTTTTGTTTATTATATGTTATATTTCCTTCATCCTGTTTAATTATATTTAATATACATCTAAATATAGTTGATTTTCCAGCCCCATTTCTTCCAAGTAATCCTAAAATTTTTCCTTCTTCTACTTTAAATGAAATATTATTTACTGCTATATTATTTCCAAATTTCTTTGTTATATTTTTTAGTTCTAACATATCATATCCTCCACATTATTTTATAAGCATACAATCTCCAAAACTAAAAAATCTGTACTTTTCTTCTACTGCAATTTTGTATGCGTTCATTATATTTTCTTTTGTAGCAAAAGCAGATACAAGCATTATAAGAGTAGACTCTGGTAAATGAAAATTAGTAAGTAATGCATCAATCATTTTAAATTTATAACCTGGATAAATAAATATATCTGTTTCTTTTGCCATATCGTGTATTATACCGTTTTCATCAGTTGCACTTTCAAGTACCCTGCAAGAAGTTGTACCAACTGCATATACTTTATTTCCTCTTTTTTTGGTTTCGTTTATAACTTTACAAGCCTCTTTATCTATTATAAAATACTCGCTATGCATTTTATGTTCTTCAATTTTTTCAACTTTTACTGGTCTAAAAGTTCCAAGTCCTACGTGCAAAGTCACATATACAATATTTACTCCCTTTTTTTCTAATTTATCTAGTACCTCATTTGTAAAATGTAAACCGTGCTGTTGGTGCTGCTGCAGAGCCTAAATTTTTTGAATATACAGTTTGATATCTATCTTTGTCTTCCAATTTTTCGGTTATATATGGTGGAAGTGGCATTGTTCCGAGCTTGTCAAGTATTTCATTAAATATTCCATCATATTTAAACTCAATTACTCTTTGTCCGTCTTCTAAAATATCTATAACATTTGCACGAAGTAATTTTTCATCAAAAATTATAGTTGTACCTATTTGCATTTTTTTACCAGGTTTTACAAGTGTCTGCCATATATCTCCTTCTTTTTGTTTTAAAAGTAAAACCTCTATTGCTTCTTCTTTATCTTCTCTATGCCCATATAGACGTGCAGGCAAAACTTTAGTGTCATTAAGTACAATTGTATCGCCACTATCTATATAATCTACAATATTTTCAAATACTTCATGCTTTATATCTCCACTTTTTTTATCTAAAATAAGCATCCTTGATTTTTGTCTTTCTTTTAGTGGAGTTTGTGCAATAAGCTCGTGAGGTAAATCATAGTAAAAATCGCTTGTTTTCATTTTTTATTCTTCCTTTCAAAAAACTTTTATAATTATATCATAATTACACAAAAAAATCTACCAATATTAAACAAATAATATTGGTAGATTAGACATAACTTTTTTTGATTTTTTTACTAGTCTATATTAGTGTACTCATAAACAAAATACCCATCATCATATTCATTGCGATATTTAAAGATATTGAAATCCTTATATTCGTGATATGAAATGATATAGAAAAAATCACAACATTCTAGTTGACAATGTACTTGTTTCATAAACCCAAGTAAACTAAGCCTTCTTTCATAAGTATTATCTAGTGCCGTATACGGATAATAATCTCTTTTATTCCATATTTTTTCTGTTACTTTTCCTTGACTTACAAAGAGTTTTTCAATACGTACATTAGAAAAAGATTCAAAATCTAATGTACTACCATCAATGTAATACTCTTTTCCATCAAATTTCAAGAAAAACTTTTTATTTTTTGCAAGTTCAAATAAATCTTTATCTGAAACACTATTTTGAGAGAGCTTAGTAGCCTTTCTATAAACCTTTATCTTTTGTTCTTTGAAAAGCAATCTAATTGCCGCCATATCATTTATTATTGAAAGAGGAAGTTGCATTAAAATATTCTCTATAGAAAAACCAACTTTATTAGCTTCTATGTCATATGTTCCAATTAATTTATAGTCCTCGTTAAAATGCTCTTCCTTTTTACAATGTTTATACGCATCTTCTCCAAAACTTAGATAGTTTAACAAGTCAAATGAAGCATTTGTATCACTATTAAATTTATAGGTATACACTTCATCTTCTTTAAATACAATATACCTTAGCCAACTTTTTATTATTCCCGCTTGATTTGCTGATATTAACCGCATTTCAAATCCTCCTTAAAATTTTTTGTAAGTTTTTTAATAATTTCTATAATAGTATATCACACCTTGATTTTTATGTCAAGTAAGTACTATATTCCATTAACACTTGTTTCATATAACCATTTTTTTATTATCATTATTATATGAAAAATTTTACGCATACAACGAAATTATTTAAACTTCTTGCATAAAATATTGAAAATATCATAAAATAATGATAAAATTATGATAATAAATTTTTAAGGAGGAATATTAAATGATTAACATTAGACCAGTATCAGATTTAAGAAATAAATACCCAGAAATAGAAGAGCTAGTTTTAAAAGAAGATGAGGCAGTTTATCTAACAAAAAATGGATATGGCTCAATGGTAGTAATGAGTTTAGAAAAATACTCTAAACTCATAAGCGATTTAGAATATAATGAATATATTGAAAATGCACTAGATGAAGCTGAGAAAGAAGCAGAAAATCCTAACACTAAATATTTAACTCACGAAGAAGTATTTGGAAATATAAGGAGGAAATTAAATGGAAAAAAAATATAAAATAAAATATCTTCCTTTGTTCTATAAAGATTTAGACCATATTACAGATTATATTAAATATAATTTAAAAAATGAAATAGCTGCAAATAACTTAATTAATAAACTTGAATCAGAAATAAAGAAAAGAGCTTTTAATCCCAATTCATATAAAAAATATATATCTGCTAAAAATAGAAAAAACACATATTTTAGAATATATGTGAATAATTATACTGTTTTTTATACAATAAAAGACAATGCTATGGAAGTAAGAAGAATTTTATATTCAAGAAGAAACTTTGATAAATTAGTCTAAATATTATAATTTTTATCAGTTTTTTTATGTCTAATATCTATTTTAAAAACAACAAAAAGTAAGATGAACTTTTATCACCTCACTTTATAATATTCTTTTATTTTTTTCTCTAACAATTAACAAAAAGCCTAATTTCCATAATAGTATATAAAACTTATTTTTATATCAATTAAATGTTATATTCCATCAACACTTGTTTCATATAACCATTTTTTTAAATCCTCATTATCACCTGTTTCATAATAATTAATAAGTTTTGTTAAATAGTTTCCTATTTCTTCTACTGGCACTGCTATTATACCTTGACCATTTTTTATCATTTCTTTGTTTGCTACTAAATTTGCTACTCTTTTATTTCCATCTAAAAACATTTGGCACCTTTGAATATAACAAAATAAATCAAGACACATATCTAATTTATTTTTGTTTTCTAAAATTTCTTTTAATTCTTCTTCATAGTTACACTCGCTTGGTAGCTTTGGTCTCCAAGATGTACCTGTAATTCCTACTCCTCTGTCTCTAAATTCTCCAAGTGGTGTAATATTTTGACCTTTGCATACTTCAAAATGTACTTTTTTTATGTATTCAATATTTAATTCGTCATCTATAGTACTTAAAACAAACTGCCAAGCATCTTTCAAACCTTTAAGTTTTAACATATCGTCAATTGATATATTTCCAGTATTTACATTATTCATAAATGAATATGTATCTGCAAAAGTTACAGCAATTCCCTCTAAATTAGCACTTTTATATATATTGTCTACTAACTTTCTCTTAGCAAAAAATATATTATCTTCTTTTCCCATATTATATTTATCTTTCATTTTCTTTCTCCTTATACTTTACTATATATCATCAATTTGCCAGTCAATTGGCCTTATATTATTTTTTACTAAAAATTCATTTGCTTTAGAAAAATGACCACAACCATCAAATCCATATCTAACTGAAAAAGGACTTGGATGAGAACTTGTTAAAACTAGATGTATAGGATTTGTAATTAATTCTTGTTTTTGTTTAGCAAATTTTCCCCATAGCATAAATACTACTGGAGTATCTTTTTTATTTATTTCAGAAATTATTCTATCTGTAAAAATTTCCCAACCCTTTCCTTGATGTGAAGCTGGTTTATCTTTTTCTACAGTAAGTACACTGTTAAGCAAAAGCACACCTTGTCTTGCCCACTTAAGTAAATAGCCATTATTTGGTATTTTAAGTCCTAAATCTCTATGTATCTCTTTAAATATATTTTGAAGTGATGGAGGTACATCTATTCCAGGATTTACTGAAAAACACATTCCGTGTGCTTCTCCTTCTCCGTGATATGGATCTTGCCCTATAATTACAACTTTTATATATTCATATGGAGTATTTTTTAATGCAAAAAATATATTTTCTTTTGGTGGATAAATAGTTTTGGTTTTATATTCATTTTCTACAAATTGGTGTAAATTTATATAGTAATCTTTTTTGCTTTCTTCTTCAATTATTTCTTTGAAACGACTCATAAATATATATCCCCCTTAAATACTATATCCCTTCACAGCAACAAGTAATTTTATCTTCTTTTTTGCAATATTAATATTTACATTTTCACCGTGTCCTGAATATATCATTATATCACTAAATCTTTCAAATAATTTTTTTAATGAATTTAGCATATCATTAAAATTACCTTTATACAAATCACAACGACCATAAGTATCACAAAATATAGTATCACCTGTAAATAGCACTTTATTTTTTTCTTCATATAAACATATAGAGCCAGCAGTATGTCCAGGTGTATGTATCACTTCAAATGATAACTCATTTAATTTAAACCTATACCCATCTTCAACTAATATTAAATCTTTTAAGTCTATATTTTGCTTTTTTATATTAAACATATCACTATAATTTTCTGCTTCAAATAGCAATGCTTTCATGTCAAGTTTATGAACTATAACCTTTGCATTAGTATATTTTTGAACTTGTTCAAGAGCACCTATATGATCTGCGTGAGAGTGAGTAATTACAATATATTCTACATCTAAATTATTTTCTTTAATATAGTTTATAATCCTCTCAGAGTCAGATGCGGGATCTATTATAATAGCTTTATTTCCATCACTTACAATATATGTATTTGTAATATGTCCTTCTTTTGATACATCTATTTCCATTTTATATATATTAATCATATCTTAATACCTTCTCTTAATACATAAATTCATCTTTACTTGGCATATTTAATACTGATTTTACTTTTTCAATTATTTCTTTATTAGTAATTTCAATAAATACACTTCCAAGTTTTTCATACACATCTCTATTTTCATCAATATAATACCTTTCATTACCAAGTGATATACTTGCAATAATTCTTTTTCCATCACTTGTAAACTGTTCTCTATTTTCTTCTTCCATATAATCCTCCTCTAAAATATTACTGAATACGTCTTACTTCAAAAACACTATCAATTTTTCTTATTTCTTTTATAATTTTTTGCAACTCTTGTGCATTTGATATATTAATCATTATTACTAAGCCAATTTCTCTATCAGGAGTAATTTTAGTAGATACTGAATTAATATTTAATTTGTTTTCATTTATTTTGTTTATTATATCATTTAAAATATTATCTCTATTATTTGCTTTTACAAGCACTCTTGCAACAGATACGACATTTGCTTGTGATTTCCAAGAAACATCTATTTTTCTTTTTGACATATCAAGATTATTTAAATTTTTGCAATCTTTTCTATGTACTGATACACCTTTACCATTTGTAACATATCCTACTATTTCATCTCCTGGTATTGGATTACAACATTTAGCAAGTTGAACTTTACAATTTTGTATATCTTTTACAATTACAGAACTGCTCGAATCTACTTTTCTATTATTACGTGTATTTTTTGAAATGTTTTTATTATTATGTTTTGGAGTATTTTCTTCATATACTTCTATTAACTTATTTACAGCTTTAACCGGCGAAATACTTCTAAAGCCAATATCTTCATATAATTCCTCTATCGTTTTAATGCTATAACTTTTTAATACTCTATCTAATACATCCTGCTTTAATAATTCGTCTTTTGAAATCCTTTGCTTTTTTATTACTTTTTCAAATTCTTCTTTTCCCTTTTGAATATTTTCTTCTTTACCTTGCGATTTTAGATATGCTGTTATTTTATTTCTTGCATTAGATGTTTTTACATACTTTAGCCAATCGCTTTTAGGTCCTGAAGAATTTTTAGAAGTTATAATTTCTACTATATCTGTATTTTCTAGCTTAGTGCTTAATGGTACCATTTTAGAATTAACTTTTGCACCAGACATTTTTTCTGCTACTTTTTGATGAATAGAATATGCAAAATCAATTGGTGTAGAACCTTTTGGAAGTGCTTTTATATCTCCCTTTGGGGTAAACACAAATACTTCTTCTCCAAATAATTCTATTTTTATATTTTTCATATTCTCTGAATTGTTTTCAAGCTCTTTTTGTATCTCTAAACTTTGTCTAAGCCATACAAGTTTTTTATCTGTTTCAGTTTGTTTTGTTTTTTTCTCCTTGTATGCAAAATGTGCAGCGATACCATAATCTGCTACTTTATGCATATCCCAAGTTCTAATTTGTATTTCAAATGGCCTACCATTTTCCCCAAATACAGTTGTATGAAGTGATTGATACATATTTGTTTTTGGCATTGCAATATAGTCTTTAAATCTACCAGGCATTGGTTTATACATATCGTGAACTATACCAAGAGATGTATAGCAATCTTTAATCGAATTTACAATAATTCTTATTGCTAGTAAATCAAAAAGATCATCTGCTCTACAATTTTTTGCTACCATTTTTTTGTAAATGCTATAGAAATGTTTTGGTCTACCATAAACTTCAGCAGAAATTCCTTGAGAGCTTAAACTTGCCTTTATTTCTTTAATTCTATTTTCTATATACTCTTGTCTTTCTTGCTTTTTTTCATCAATTTGTGATTTTACTATATGATATTCTTTATCCATTAATATTCTAAAGGATATATCTTCAAGTTCTGATTTTACTTGTGACATACCAAGTCTATGTGCAATTGGAGCATATACAGTCAAACACTCTTTTGCCATATTTTTCTTAACTTCTTCGTTATCTACATTTGCTATATTTTGCATATTATATAGTCTATCTTCCAGTTTTATAATAACAGTCCTAATATCTTTTGCAATTGCCATAAACATATTACGAAGGTTATCACTATCAAGTTTTTCTTTTCCTTTTAAATTTAAAGTAGATAGTTTATCAACAGTAAGTACAATATCAAGTATTTCTTTTGAAAACAATCTTTCAAATTCTTTTTTATCAAAGTTTTGGCATTTTACTACACCGTGAAGTAATGCTGCATAAACAGATACATCATCAAGACGCAAAGCCGCAACCTGCCTTGCAACACCTAAAACATGTTTTGTCATAGGAATATTTGCTTTTTGAAGATCTTTATACATAACTGTTATATACTCTACTACTTTTGTTAGTAAATCAATATCATAATTTATTTTTTCTTTTTCTAAAATTTCTTTTACTTCATTTAGGGTACTTTCCAATTCTAAGCCTCCTAACGCATACAAATTAAACAGATTTTTTAAAATCTTGTAATACTAATTGTATAGTTCTTGGTGTTTTAAAAGTATTTAATTCTACATTACAAAGTACATCAATTTTATCTCCAATTCTAAACTCGTCCCTTCTATTTCCTTGAGAAAAAGCTAAAGCTTCAATTAATATT
>CANQLD010000028.1 GCA_947624625.1 uncultured Clostridia bacterium
ACGATTCAATGCTTGTTTTATCACATTTTAAAGGTCACCCAATGGGAGGATATGGTGGAGCTTTAAAACAACTTTCTATTGGTGTTGCTTCATCTGCTGGAAAAAGATATATACATTGTGTTGGCAAAGAAAATGGCTCATACGAAGATATGTTTAAAGTTGACCAACATAAATTTCTAGAAGCAATGGCAGACGCAGCCTCTTCTGTAGTTGATTATTTTAAAGGAAATATAGCATATATAAACATAATGTGTAATATGTCTGTTGACTGTGATTGTTGCAATGTTGCTGAAGATCCTTGTATGAAAGATATAGGAATACTTTCATCACTTGACCCTGTTGCAATAGATAGAGCTTGTATTGACCTTGTTAAGTCTTCAGACGACCCAGGAAAAGAACATTTACTTGAAAGAATAAATTCAAGATTTGGTACTCATACAATTGATGCTGCAGAAAAACTTGGTGTTGGTACACAAAATTATGAATTAATTGAAATATAACAATAACAAAAAAATTAGGTTTGTATCAATTGGTACAAATCTAATTTTTTATAATCTATTTATATACTTACTTCAACACCTTTTGTTACTTTTGAATTATAAGACTTTTGCTTTATCATTTCATCTACTAAATTTGATGTTTCAGATGTATAATCTACTGTTATTCCTGCATCACTTTCTGTTGCTGCATTAAAAAACATATATTGATAGAAATTTGTCTCAACATTCCTTATGGTTATACTAGTCTTTAATCTATAACAATGACCAAACATACCACCCATACTTGTTACTTTGCTTGTATCAAAATTACTTAAATCCAAAGTTGTTAGGTAATTACATCCATCAAACATATTACCCATATTTGTTACATTGTTTGTATTAAATTTACTTACATCTAAAATTTTTAAATTACTACACCCAGAAAACATACTATTCATATTTGTTGCATTTCTTGTATCAAATTTACTAACATCCAAACTCGTTAAACCACTACATCCTGAAAACATATTTTGCATATTTATTACACTACTTGTGACAAATTTGCTCCCTAAGTCTAAATTTGTTAAACTTTTGCATCCATTAAACATAGCATACATAGTAGTTACTCTACTTGTATCAAATTTACTACCTAAATTTAAACTTATTAAACTATTACACCTAGAAAACATACTATTCATATTTATTACACTACTGGTATCAAAGTTACTTATATCTAAGTTTCTTAAACTACTACATCCATCAAACATTTCAAATATTGATGCACCATCGCTTATATCAAAACTACTTACATCTATTCTTTCTATACTACTACTATTTTGGAACAGACGACACATATTTTTTACTTTTCTTGTATCAAAACTACTTAGGTCTATACTTGTTAATTTGTAACATCTACTAAACATATTTTGCATATTTGTTACTTTACTTGTATTAAAATTACTTACATCTAAATTTATTAGGCAATTACATTCATAAAACATACAATACATATTAGTAACTTGACTTGTATCTAATATTTTTATATCTATATCTTTTACTGCTTTAAATCCTGAAAACATACTACCTGAATTTGAATTTGCTATTACTTTTCCGTTTCCTCCTATTGTTAATTCATAACCACCATTTCCATCATCTATTACCCATGCCATTACTAAGCCATTATTTTTTTCTGATACATCCCAAGACTGTACAACTCCATTTGGTACTTTATTACTTGTTATAAATTTTATTTTAGATATTTTTGTCATATATTCATCTGTATAGAATGTAGCTCCATCAACTCTTGCTTTTAATACTGAATCATTTGGATTTCCTATTATATAGTCCATACTTTCTGCTATTTCTTGTTTCTTTTTATCTTTTCCCAAATACGCTAGTCCATCTTCAAATGCAAGTATCTCACCTTCATAATTTTTATGCACTACACCCGCATAATCTGCTTCTGTTATTTTGCTTCTATCCCCTTTGTATTTTGCCATTAGGTCACCTTGCCTTATTCCATATGCATTTTTTATTTCTTGCAAATCACTTCTAAATGTTGCCTCTTTAGCATTATCCATTGGATTATTATATATTACTGTATTTACGATTGAGGCTGCAAGTATTATTATTACTACTATCGTAATTAACATCACTATTAAACTTATTCCTGTTTTCATTGATTTTTTCATATATCATTTCCTCCCACCTAATTTTAAACGTGCAAAGCCAGTGCTAGAATATTTTAACCATATTCTAACACTGGCTTTTTTAACTTATTTATTTTTTTAATATTATCTAGTATGTTAATGTATGTATGTATGTATGTATGTATGTATGTATGTATGTATAGTGTATTCATATTTCTCGCTCCTTTAGTTTACATATTTTTCGTTTCAACCTTTTTTTACTATATTTTTTGCTTACTCTCTCTCTTTAAAAGATTTTATTATCTCTCCATTTAATGCGTCAACATAATATTCGTATTCATAATTTTGGTAATCAAAATCAATCTCGTATACTGTTTTGCCATATTTGTAATCAATTTCATTACTTAAATCAGTTATATTGTTTTCAGTTATATTTAAACTTTTAAGTACAACTTGTAATGCCTCTTGACTAGAAATATAATTATTATTTTCTTTTTGTGTATTATTATTTATACTTAAATCTTGAGGTATATTTTCATCTTTGTTATTAACGTTTTGAGCTTCATCAAAACTATTTATTGGTGTACTTGTAGTTGCGTTATTTGAATTAAGTAAGTTAGAATATAGTAGTATTACAATTACAAGTAATACAACAATAATTGCAAGCAAAACTATTGTTAAAATGTTAAAATTATTATTTCCTTTTTCCATAATATCAGCTCTCCTTTATATTATTTTTTAGACTCTTCATATGCTTTTTTTACTGCTTTTGCAAGTTGGTCAGCACAAGAAGTGCCTCTCCCTGAGCAATTAATTCCACCTAATTTTTTCTCTATTTCTTCTACTGTCATTCCCTCAACAAGTCTTGGCAAAGCTTGCAAATTTCCAGGACAACCGCCATCTAAAAATTCTACATTTGTTACTATATTTTTATTTAAATCGAATCTAATTCTTTTTGCACAGGTATTTTGAGTTTTAAAAGTATATTTCATTATTTTGCCTCCCAAAAATTTATTTCTATTTTAATTATACACTATCTAAAAAAAATGTCAAGAAAAAAGTCCTTATGAAAAATTCATAAAAACTTTTTTAAAACTACCCATTTAAGATATATATAGCTAAATTTAAATATGTTGCAAATATTGTCCAAAATATATATGGTAACTGTAGTATGCCTGCAAGTTTATTTCTTTTATAGAAAGATACTGTCATTACAACTACCAAAACAAGCAATAAAATTATCCAAAAAAATGCAAATAAACGCCATTTGAATACAAAAAATGCAATTGGCCATAGTAAATTTACAATTAGTTGTAAATAATATATCAAACTAACTTTTGTATCTACTTTTTCATTTACTTTTAGAATACCATATGATACACCCATTAAAATGTATAAAATTGTCCAAACTATTGGAAATAATATCGCAGGTGGTGCAAGTGGTGGCTGAATTAAAGAATCATAGTCCATAGACTTAGATAATATAAATCCAACAATTCCACCAAGAACTAAAGGTACTAAAATAGATTTAATAAATGTGAAAACTTTTTGTTTCATTAAATTCACTCCTTATGTTAATATTTTATTAATCTTACTAAAAAATTATACATTATATTAAATCTATTTTAAATTTTAATTATTTACTCTATGAGTTACCATAGGTGTTGTATTTGTTATTTTTTCAAAAGTATAACCATTATTTTTTCCAAAATTAATTATACTTTCAAGTGCATTAACTGTTTTGTTATTCCCAGAAAAATCGTGCATAAGTACTACATTAATTCTATCTTTACTCAAATTTCTTATTACATTATTATATACGGCATTTGAGTCTTTTGCACTACCTGCATCATTTGAATCAACATTCCAGTCAAAATACCTATAGCCACTTGCTAAAACTTTATTTGTTAATTTTGTCATTATTCCCTTATTAAATTTACTAACAGTATTTGAGCTACCTCCCGGAAATCTAATTATTGTTGAGTCAAAACCAGTTGATTTTTTTATCTTATCTCTTAACTTAGTAATATTTTCCATAAATGCTTCTTCTGATTTATATATTGTTTTGTAATCGTGAGAATATCCATGTATTGCTACAGTATGTCCTTCATTTACCTCTCTTTTTACTAAATATTCTCTTGAGTTATCATAATTTAAAATGAAGAAAGTAGCTTTAACATTATTTCTCTTTAGTATATCTAATATTTTTGGTGTTGTATTTGTAGTTGGACCATCATCAAATGTAAGATAAATTGTTCCTTTTTTACCACCATTTCCATTATACACATTTGCTTTTTTTAATACAGTTACAACTCTAATTTTTCTTGCCTCATTACCTTTTGTATCTTTTGCTGAATAAGTAATACTATATTCTCCTGCCTTTGACGTATCAACATTTCCAGAAATAATTAGATTACCTGACATATCTCCATCTTTTTCATCTATAGCCTTTGCACCTTTTTCATTATATGCTTGTCCAACATTAATAATTATATTTGAATCTCCATTTAACGTTATAACTGGTGGAATATCGTCTACAATAGTTACGTGTCTTATCTTTTCTGCTTTATTATTAAAAGAATCTTCAACAGTGTATTTTATATTAAATTCAGTATCATTAATATTTTCTCTTGTAGAAATTACTTTGCTACTTAAATCACCTTCATTTAAATCAATTGCTTTTACTCCTGGTTCTTGGTATTCTTTTAGATATGATAAATTATACTCTTCTCCTCCTTCAAGTGTTATATCCGGTGCTCGTGTATCTACAACTTTTATTTCAACATCTTTATTATATACTCCAAATAATGTTTTTACTTTATATTTTACTTTGTATACTCCTACTTTTTGCGTATCAATACTACTTTTATCAACCTCAACTTCATTTGTTATATTATTAAAATGATAGACTGTATATGGAATTACAATATCTTCATTACTTTTTGCTTCTATATTTGTTTTTGCAAATGTCATTTGTGGAACTTCAAATAAATACTCACAAATAATTAAACACAAAAACAAAACAATAAGTACAATATATATTTTTTTCTTTTCCTTTAAATGCTCTTTTAAAGACGAATATCCCTTTCTAATAACAATATCAGTTTCTAAATTATTTTCAGTTATATTCTTTCTGTCTGTAAATCTAACAATTAAAAGTATAATTAAAAAAATGCCAATTTCAATTAAATAAATTCCCAACATATTTTTTTCATCTCTTTTTTAGATTTTTATTCTATACTTTATTCTATAAATCCCCAATATCCATTTTTATTTGCTCCGATTCTTTGAATATATCTTTTGTTTTTTAAAGAACGTATTATTTTATTAATGTATCCTTCACTATATCCTGTTAAATTAATAAAGTCAGAAGTTTTTAGCTTTGGATTATTTTTTAAAAGTTCTAAGATTTTTGTTTCTGATTCATTTAATTTATTTTGAATTTCACTTTTATCATCATTTTTATCTTTTTCAAGCAATTCTTTATTTAAAGGAATGGTAACTATTACAGTATGTTCACTTATATAAAAAGCTTCTTTTCCATACTTTTTAACAATTAATGGAATACCGTGACCTGTTTGGTCTATATAATCTAAATCTCCAAATATTCTTAAAAGTTTTTTATTTATTGGCTTTGAAACTCCTGCAAAAAAATCTTCTTTAGTTAAGGCAGACGGAAGTCCACCATTTGAAACAATTTCTATTCTATTATTATATATATATACTGCTGGAGATATTTCTTCAGACCACTTTGTATGAACACAAGCATTTAACCAAGCTTCCTTAAAGGCACTAAAATCAAAATATTTTTCTTCTTTTCTTTGTAGCCCTCCCACTTTTACTTTAGTTTCATTTATGCTTTCCATATATTCTAATACATTATTTACAGATAAAAGTAAACATTTATTACCATAATCTGTTCTTTTTAACATAACTGATTTATCGTTTCCAGCAAAAGTAACGACTTTTATTGAAGTATTATTTTCATCAGCAAGTAATTCAGCCATATAATTATAATTACCATAATTATCTACAAGTCCTAAATTTTGCTCAAAATACTCATTGTTGATATTTATACCATTAGATACATATAGTCCTTTTAACATCTTAAAGGTTAAATTACCGTATTGTAGCTTTCTTTTGTGTTATATAGTCAGGCTCACCTTCTCTATTTATCAATGCTTTTAACATTTCAGGAGATAATTGTTTATCTTCATCAAAGGATCTACTATAATACTTTCCAAAAGCTGAATATGGGATGTTATTTCCCTTTGCACTAACCTTTATTACCTTCTTATCATCAATTAGTTCTAATGAAATACTTGGAATTATCTGTGGTTTTATTCCTTCTGCAATTTTTCTAGAAACATCTCTTAATGTATTTTCATTTAAATCTTTTTGACCTATTACATCTCCATTATTTTTTACACCAAAATATAATGTTGCTTCTCCGTGTTTATTTAACATAGATGAAATTGAGATTATGCCTTCAATTAACTCACTTGTACTCTTTTTAAATTCAAGTGTTTCTGTTTCTTCTCCTAAATTCATATATTTTCGCTCCTTTTTATTCTATACTTTATTCTGTACTTTATTCTATACTTTATTCTGTACTTTGTCAATAGATCTAAAATACTTTTTTAGTTATTTATATCCCTAAAGTTCCTTAGCTCATTTTTTATCCATTTCATTATAACGCAAACAATATAATCAATTTCTTCATTTGTTAATGCTTTATTTTTCTCTATTTTATGCCATTTAAACAAACAGCCTCTACAACAAGTTGCTGTTGCGTGTTGTGCAATAAATACTGGATGGCCTTTCATAGGAGTTTGTTTGCCATCATTTGGTATAACCTCTTTTGCAAGTCTATTTTTTATAAAATCATATGCATGTTCTTTTATTTTATTTAATCCTTTGTCCTTAATATATTGTATGTCATTTTCTTTCAAATGGAAACTACTTCTAAACTTTGATTTTGACAATGAAAAAAGAATATTATCAATTTTTTTATTTAAATCACTACTCATATTTTTAATACCCACTTGTTTTTTTTATATAATCTACATTATTTCTTGATTATTACATCTACCACATCTATCGCAACCGTTACAAATAATTTTGCTACCACAATTATTACACTTATCATTAAAGTAAGGTATATATAATTTTTCTTTTGGTATAATACTGTTATATTTATCAACTAGTTTGTATTCTATTTCTTTACCTTTAAAATTTACATTTGCCTTGTATGCCATCCTGCTTTGAACATCTTTGCTTTTTATATGGTACATCTTTTTATCTTTTAGAAAAAATGTACCTGTTTCAATAAAACAAAATGTTGTGTTATATTTTTTGCAATCATTACTTAATTTTTTTACCCAGTTAAAATCACAAGGTCTTGAGCCATCATAATTTTCGCCACCACAAATAACTTGTTCTATCTTCCCTGTTGCTAAATACTTATCAAGATTTACTTCCGCTATAAATGGTGCTACCATAACACCCCTATGCTTTGCTTTTAAATTAAGTAAAATAGGTATTCGTTCATCTGCTCTTTTTTGATTTTCAGCAGTTACACTAAGAATAACATTTTCATAGCCATCATTCCAGTCAAAAGGTAAATTTTGTTCAATTCTATCAGCTCTTTTTGTAAGAATAAAAAATATTACATCACTTCTTGATTTAATTATCTGCCATACATCTTCTCTCCATTTATCAGCCTCTTCTAAAAAGAAATCTGAAGTCATACATATCCTTATCTTTTCTCCTGATTTTATTTTGTAATTTCCTGCTCTATCTTTTTGAAGTGGATAATTAAAATTAGTTTTTGTTTTGTATATCTCATCCCCAGATTTATTACTTCGCGTTTTATCTAAATAAAACATATAACAATTTTTGCATCCTTCACTTATTTTTTTGCAACCGTGCCACGGATTCCATATATCGTGCATTTAATCATCCCATTTCCTAAAGATTATATTAAGTTGCTACGTTAGTTAACTGTTCACCAAATTTATCAAACAGAGCATTCCTTATTTTTTGATTTTTAGCTAATTTTAAATATTTATCTTCTTTTAATAGTTCTTTTGCTGCTTGCTGAGCTTCTTTTAGTATTTTCATATCTTTTAATAAATTGGCAAGTTTAAACTCAGGAAGTCCTGATTGCCTTATACCAAAGAAATCTCCAGGCCCTCTAATTTCTAAGTCAGTTTCAGCAATTTCAAAACCATTATTACTTTTCTCCATTACTTTTAGTCTTTCTCTTGCTTTTTGAGATTTGTTATCACTTTTTAATATACAATATGATTCATAAGAACCTCTACCAACTCTTCCTCTTAATTGATGTAGTGCTGCAAGTCCAAATCTATCAGCATTTTCAATTATCATAACAGTTGCATTGCTTACACTTATTCCAACTTCTATTACTGTTGTAGAAATCAAGATATTAATTTTGTTTTCTTTAAACCTTTGCATTATTTCATCTTTTTCTTTGTTTTTCATTTTTCCGTGCAAGAACTCAACTGATAAATCTTTGAAATATTCATTTTTGTATTTTTCATATATTTCTTCAACTGATTTTAAATCTAAAGTTTCGTTATTTTCTACAAGAGGACAAACAACATAAATTTGCCTTCCTGCTTCTACATTTTTCCTTATAAAATTATTAATTCTAAGTTCAAAAGTTTTGTCTACAACATAAGTTTTTACAGGTGTTCTTCCAGGTGGCATTTCATCAATTATTGATATATCCAAATCTCCATAAAGAACAATTGCAAGTGACCTTGGAATTGGTGTTGCAGTCATAACAATTGTATCAACATTTTTTCCTTTATTTGTAAGTTTCATTCTTTGCTTTACACCAAATCTATGTTGTTCGTCAGTTATAACCAAACTTAAATTATTAAACTCTATATTATCTTCAATTAATGAGTGTGTACCAATTAATATATCAATTTCTTTGTTTTTTAGTTTATTAGATATAATCTCTTTATTTTTCTTTGTTGTACTAGATGTAATAATCTCAACATTTATTCCAAGTTTTTCAAAGTATGGCTTTAACTCGTTATAATGTTGATTTGCAAGAATTGTAGTTGGTGCCATCATTGTTGCTTGGTAACCGTTTTTTACTGCAATATACATAGAAATTGCAGCTACCATTGTTTTTCCACAACCAACATCTCCTTGCACTAATCTATTCATTACCTTATCTGATGTTAAATCTTTTTTTATTTCCTCAACTACCCTTTTTTGTGCACCAGTTAAATCAAATGGCAAAAGTTTTAAAAAATCTTCTTCATCTACACTACTATATACATTTTCTTTTTTCATACCTAAGCTATTATTTTTTAGAGTCATTAAAGCAAGTTGTAGCAAAAAAAGCTCTTCAAATATTATTCTATTTCTTGCTCTATCTATTGCAGAAAAATTTTCTGGAAAATGAACATTTTTAAGTGCATAATTTATATCTGCAAGGTTATACTTTTTTCTAAACTCATCACTAAAAATCTCTTCTTCTTTAACTTCGTCTTCATAAATTGTGTTAATTAAATTAAATAAATAATTTTGTGTTATACCGGAAGTTAAAGTATATACTGGATAAATACCTTTTACTTTATCTAACTCAGCTAAATTATATATTTGTGGATTATCAATTACTCTTCTGCCATATTCTATTTGCACTTTTCCATAAAATAAATATGAGATACCTACTTTTAATCTATCTTTTATATATTTTTGATTAAACCAAGTAAGTTTTACATTACCAGTATCGTCACAAGCAAATGTAGAATAAATAGCTAAGTTTTTTCTTATTCTTTGTACTTTTACATCAGTTTGAATTTTTCCAACAAACAAAACATACTCTCCATCCATAAAATCAATTATATCGATTAATTTTGTTCTATCTTCATAAGTTCTTGGAAAATGTTCAACCATATCTTTTATATTATATATACCAAGTTTATTTAGCAAAGTTGCTTTAGCAGGTCCAACACCTTTTATATATTGTATGTTTTTTTCTAAATCAACCATTAAATTTATCACCATAAGAATTATACTACAAAACATATGTTTATTCAATAGAAAATATTAATTTTATATTATTTATCTAAATAAGTTTCTAAAAATAACACGAATATACTAGACAATTTTATATTTTTTTGATAGAATATAATAAGTTATTTAAAAATATCATTTACTATAATTAGGAGGTGTACTGATGAGGCATATTAAGACTTTAAATAAAGGTGCTTTAAAAAGCTCCGTAAAAACTGGTGGTTGTGGCGAATGTCAAACATCTTGTCAAAGTGCTTGCAAGACGTCTTGTACTGTAGCAAACCAACTCTGTGAGAAAGTAAAAAAATAGTTAAAACGATTAAAGACAAGTAAACAAACAAAGCCAATAAGTTTTTTCAAATTTCTCCTTATCAAGCAAAACCATTGAATTACAAAATGTATTTCAATGGTTTTGTGATTTTATATTTTTTATTTATCAAGTATTTCTTTTAGTAATTTATTTACAATTTGTGGATTAGCTTTTCCTTTTGTTTCTTTCATTATTTGACCTACTAAGAAACCAATAGCTTTATCTTTTCCATTATGATAGTCCTCAACAGATTTAGGATTTGCTTCAACTATTTTTTCTACAACTTCCTTAATTGCTCCTTCATCTGAAATTTGAACCAATCCTTTTTGTTCTACAATTTTATTTGCATCTTCTCCAGTATTAAACATATCAATAAATACTTTTTTAGCAATTGCCGAACTTATTTTACCTGAGTCAATTAATTTTATTAAATTTGCTAGATTTTCTTCTGTAACTTTACTATCTTGTATTTCTATTTCTGCTTCGTTTAGCATTTTAGCAAAATCACTCATTATCCAGTTTGCAACTGCTTTAGCATTACCACAAAGTTTAACAGTATTTTCAAAGAAACAAGCAGTATATTTTGAATCAGTTAAATGTTTAGCATCATATTCACTAAGTTCATATTCCTTCATATATCTTTCTTTTCTTGTATGTGGCATTTCAGGAAGATTTTCTTTTAAATTTTGTACATATTCATCACTCATAACAATTGGTGCAAGGTCAGGCTCTGGAAAGTACCTATAATCGTGTGCATCTTCTTTTGAACGCATTGCATATCCAATCCCTTTTGCATCATCAAATCTTCTTGTTTCTTGGTAAATTGTACCACCATTTTCAAGTTCTTCAATCTGTCTATCTATTTCAAACTCTATTGCTCTTTCAATAGCTTTAAAAGAGTTTAAATTTTTAGTTTCTGTTCTTGTTCCAAATTTAGTTTCTCCTTTTTTTCTAACAGACAAATTTACATCACATCTAAGTGAACCCTCTTGCATTTTACAATCACATATTTCAAGATATTCAAGAATTGATTTTAGAGTTTGCATATATGCTACTGCTTCTTTTGAGCTTCTAATATCTGGCTCAGATACTATCTCAATTAGAGGCACAGCACATCTGTTCATATCTACTAAAGTATCACCTGTATATGCGTCATGTATTAATTTACCAGCATCTTCTTCTATATGTATTCTAGTTATACCAATTCTTTTCTTTTGGTTATCGTCAAGCATTATATCAATATATCCTTTTTCGCAAAGTGGAAGGTCATATTGTGATACCTGATATGCCTTTGGTAAATCAGGATAAAAATAATTTTTTCTATCTTGTTTAGAAAATTTAGCAATTTCACAATTTGTTGCAAGCCCCATTTTTATTGCGTACTCTACTACTTTTTCATTTAATACTGGTAAAGTACCAGGCATTCCTGTGCAAATTGGACAACAATGTGTATTTGGATCTGCTCCAAATTTTGTAGTACAATTACAATATATTTTGGTATTTGTAGAAAGTTCTGCGTGAACTTCAAGTCCAATTACAACTTCATAATCTTCTCTCATTAAAATACCCATTCCTTTCTTTTATCTTCTATATATTTAACTAATTCATCTTTACTTACAAGAGATGTATTATCACTGTCAAATACTTTTATTTCAAGTTTATTTCCATTTTCAATAGTTCTTTTACTAACTGTAATACGAATTGGTGCAGATATCAAATCACTATCTGCAAATTTTACTCCTGCATTTTTGTTTCTATCGTCAAGTAATACATCATATCCTTTTTCTTGCAATAAATTATATACATCATCTGCCATATTTTTTACTTCTTCATTTTTTGTATAATCAAGAGGGCAAATATGTATATCAAATGGAGCAATACTTGGTGGTAAATTTAATTTATTATCTTTTGCTCTTGCTTCAATTACTGAGGCAAATAACCTTCCAACTCCAATACCATAACATCCCATTAATGGAAAATTCTTATCTCCATTTTCATCTGAGTAAAACATATTTAACATTTTTGTATATTTATCTCCAAGCTTAAAAATATTTCCTACTTCTATTCCATTTGAAATTGATAATTCTTTTTTATGACATATAGGGCAGTAGTCTGTTTCAAGTACCTTTGATACATCAACATATTCTACTTCTCCAACATCTCTTAATATATTTACTCCTTTTAAATGGTAATCTTTTTCATTTGCTCCAAATACCAAAGATTTTTCATTTTCAAGTGATTTATCATAGATAATCTCTGCATCAGCTTTTAAATTTATTGGTCCTACAAAGCCATATGCAATATTATCAGCATCTTCTTCCTTCTTTGGTACTAAAGCTTCATCATCTAGCTTTAGTAAGTTACGAAGTTTAGTTTCATTTACTTCTCTATCTGCTCTTACAAACACTATAACTGTTTTTCCAGTATCAAGCCTTTTATATATAACTGCTTTTCCTAGGTTTTCGCTTTTAAGGTTTGTATACTCTTTCAATGCTTCTATAGTTTTTATATCTTTTGTATAAAATTTCTCAATTTTTTCTTCTTTTTCATTTACTACATCTACTTTAGAAGTATATGCTACTTCCATATTTGCGTTATAATTACAAGATGAACAATGAACTATTTTATCTTCTCCACTATCACATAATAACATAAACTCATGAGCACCACTTCCACCCATTATTCCAGTATCTGATGCAACTGCAACAACTTGTGGTATTCCAACTCTACTATATATTTTGTTATACGCACAAAAAAATTTTTCATATTCTTCATCTAAACTTTCTTGTGAAGTATGGAAAGAATAAGCATCCTTCATTGTAAACTCTCTTACACGAATAAGTCCTGCACGAGGTCTTGCTTCATCTCTAAATTTAGTCTGTATATGATATACGGAAAATGGATATTTTTGATATGAAGCTGCTTCATTTAACAAAGAGAAAACTGTTGCTTCTTCATGAGTCATTGAAAGTACCATTTCTACATTATTTCTATCTTTAAATCTTAGAAGCTCAGACCCTACACTATCATACCTACCAGACATATCCCATAATTTTTTTGTCGCTACAATAGGCATCAAGATTTCCTGTGCATCTATTTTATTCATTTCTTCTCTAATTATATTTTCTATTTTTGCTACAACTTTTTTCCCAAGTGGCAATAGTGTATATATTCCAGTTGCCATTTGTTTAATATATCCACCTTTTAAAAGCAGTCCGTGACTTATTACACTTGCTTCACTTGGCCACTCTTTTTTTGTATCTCCAATAAGTTTTGATTGTAACATAAATATCACTTCCTTTAAATATTTGGTCTTTTTTTGTTATAATCTGTATTTTGTTCAAAAGTATATGCTACTTTGAATATTTTTTCTTCTTCAAAAGAATTTGCAATTATTTGTAATCCTATCGGCAAACCTTCTTTATCAAAACCAGCAGGTACTGACATTGCAGGAAGTCCTGCTATATTTACAGGAACTGTGTATATATCTTCTAAATACATCTCAAGTGGATTTTCTGATTTTTCATTAAATTTAAAAGATGTGTGTGGTGCAGTAGGTATTGCTATTACATCACAACCCTCAAATGCTTTTTTAAATTCAGATATTATTAAAGTTCTAACACATTGTGCTCTTTTGTAATATGCGTCATAATATCCTGATGAAAGTACATAAGTACCAAGCATTATTCTTCTTTTTACTTCTTCTCCAAATCCTTCTGTCCTTGATTTTTTATATAAATCTATTAAATCATCAAAATCTTTAGCTCTATGTCCATATCTTATACCATCATAACGACCTAAATTTGATGATGCTTCTGCAGTTGCTATGATATAATATGTGGCAAGGCTATATTTGGCATAGTCAAGATTTATATGTACAATTTCAGCTCCTAGGCTTTCTAATTTTTTTATTGCCTCGTTATATGTTTGTTTTACTTCCTCATTTATTCCATCTTTTACAAATTCGTCTGGTATACCAATTTTCATATTTGATACATCATTTACTAAAGCTTTAGTATAATCTTTAGTTTCTAGATTTGCAGAAGTGGTATCTTTATTATCATAACCTGATATAACATTTAACATAATTGCAGAATCTTCTACTGTTTTTGTTAATGGTCCTATTTGATCAAGAGATGATGCATATGCAATTAATCCAAATCTTGATACAAGACCATATGTCGGTTTAAGCCCTACAACACTACAATATGATGCAGGTTGTCTTATTGAACCACCTGTATCACTTCCAAGAGATGCAAAAGCCATATCAGCAGATACTGCTACCGCACTTCCACCACTTGAACCACCTGGAACATGGTCAGTATTATATGGGTTTTTTGTCTTTTTCATATATGATGTTTCAGTAGATGAACCCATAGCAAATTCATCCATATTTGTTTTACCAATTATTATTGCACCTTCATCATTTAGTTTATTTATAACTGTTGCATCATATATTGGTACAAAATCCTCTAACATTCTTGAAGCACAAGTTGTTTTTAGTCCATTTGTACAAATATTATCTTTTATTGCAATTGGAACTCCACCAAGAATACCAATATCTTCTCCATTATCTAATTTACTTTGTAATAGTTCTGCTCTTTTATATGCATTTTCTTTATCTAAAGTTATATATGCTCCAAGTACTTCATCTGCTGTATCTATTCTTTCATAAACACTATCTAGTACTTCTTTTATAGTTACAGATTTTGATTTTATTTTATCTGCAATTTCTTTTAAACTTAGTTTATATGATTCCATATTTTCCTCCTATTCTACAACCTTTGGTACAGTTATACAACCTGCTGCTTTAGTCGGAGCATTTTGCAATATTTTTTCTCTATCATATGATGAATCTACCACATCATCTCTAAATACATTTTTTATATCAAGTATATGAGCAGTTGGTTTAACTCCTTCTATATCAATACTTGCAAGCTCATTTGCATAATCAACTATATTTGATAAGTCGTTAGTGTACTTTTCAAGTTCTTCATCTGTAAGCTCAAGTCTAGAAAGTGAAGCTATATGCATTACTTCTTCCTTTGAAACACTCATCAAAAATCCCTCCTTAATAATTAATCATACAAATAATTATACTTTAAAAAAACACATATGTCAAGAAAATCAAAGCAAATAAAGTCTTTAAGGAGTATGTAGAATAGTTTGTGTAAACTAGAATAAACTTTCTATGATAATTGATAAACAGATGCTATATTTAATTATA
>CANQLD010000029.1 GCA_947624625.1 uncultured Clostridia bacterium
ATTATGGAAGAAAATGTAAAAGATGATAAAATAATTCATGAAATCACTCCAAAATTTAATTTTATTTATGAATTAGGTATGCCTACTGGCAAAAAAATAAAGTCAACATTATTTTTGATGTTAATTTTTATTGTAGGATACGTTATATATTTGGTGTGTAAAAGTAGTCCAGCAATAGAGAGCTCTGTAATATCAGGTATTAATGTTATGTCTATATTAAATATAATATTGCTTATAGGTATAATTTTTACAGTAATAAAATTAACTATACATATAGTATTACAAATTATGCAATATAGAAATATAAAATATACTTTTTATGAAACACATATGATATATGAAGATAGTTTTTTAAATCAACATAAAAAAAATATTCAATATTCAAATATAAAAGAAGTTGAAATAAGAAGAAGTGTTTGGGATAGGATACTTGGGTATGGAATTATTGTTATATATACTAATGCAGAAAATGAATATAGTAATGGACTTGTTATATTTGGTGTAAAAAATACAAAAGAACACTACGATATAATTGATAAGTTAGTTCATGCAAAAGAAAGACAAACTGAATCTAAAGAGGTTACCACACTAGAAGAAAAAGAAAGTAATTTAAATGAAGATGTTCCAGATACTATACCTGAAAATGATAATAATGAAGAAGAAGTAAAGCAAACTCCTGAAGAATTTAAAGAAAGTTTGAATCAAATAAATAAAGAATAAAAATTTAAGAATAATATATAGCTTTGTCTTAGCTATATATTATTCTTTTTCTTAATATATCAAGTTGTTACAGGTTGACAAGTGAACATAAAAATGGTATAATACTTATGCAAAAGTATATAATTCTATTTTTTAATAAATAAGGAGGATTTGTAAATTGAATACTAAAATGTCTAGTAAAATGCAGGAGTTTGTGAAGGAGTATGAACAGTTTGATATTATTGGAAAAAATAAATTACGGGATTTGTTTGCACCGGTTAAAATGGCGGAAATATTAAAGAAAAAGAATAAGATTTTTTATTTGCATAAATTTGCTTCTCTTGAAACAGTTGGTGTAGAAGTATTTGCAATGGCTAATAAGGTTTATTTGCTTCAAAAGTTTGCTATGGCACATAACAATTATGAAGTAAATAAGATATTAAATGGTGAGTATAAAATTGGTGCTATTTGCCAAATAGTACAAATGGGCTCACTAAATATTTATTATAGTTTAAAGACAACACTTTTTGTACTTTGTAAATATGGTATCTTTGAAATTGCAACATATAGATATTATCCATGCTTAGAAAAGGCTGACAATATAATTACTCAAGCATATAAAGGACAGGAAATTGTTATAATGCCCAGTGCAACAAGCCAGTTTGCAAAAGATTTTGATGAAAATTTTAAAGATATAGCTGAACTTAAAATGTCAGAAGAATTTTTTGATTTGGACTTTGGTTATAAAAAAAATATGGAAGTTGACCAAGATATGACCTCTGCTATATATGTAGATGATAATTATGTTTGTGATATAAAAAGTGACTTGTTAAATAAAGCAAATATTATAATTTGCTATATAAAAATAAATGGAAAAGTATTTAGAACATTTAAATCAGTTATATCTGAATATGATTTTACAGAAATAACCCCTGAAGACCTTGTTTTTCTCATAAACAATGATTTAGGGGCTAAAGAAACATTTTCTGTTGAAGATTTTATGGAAAATGGAATAAACGTAACAAAATTTGCTATAGATTCGATTAATAAAATCTATAGATATGTTATAGACAGAGAGGGAAGTGGTATAATTCAAAAGTCCATGTTATTTGGAATAAGAAATGAACTTTTAAATGCTAATATCTATAATTTCAAATTGCTTGAGACATTTGATGATGAAACTAGTTTCTTGGGAAAGACATATCTTTTCGGTAAAGATATATATTTTTGCGATTTTATGCTATATAACGTGTATGTATATCAAAAACCTCATTATAGTGTAAAAGAAGGTAGCAAAAGTATATTAATTTTTGTTGAAAGGAAAAACGGTACTGGCGAAGTTGAAGTGTATACAATAAAAGAGTCACTTAGTCAATGCGTTATAAAGAAATTTAAAAATCTTAACTTAGATAGCCCTGTTTACTTACCGTATTATTACTACAGTATTGATAGAGTTAGTGCTGGTAATATACCCAATGAGGATGAAGCTTCTACATCTTTAAATATTATTGAAGAAAGTGTAATTTTTGAGCATATACGCAAAAACATAAAGGATGTAAAAGTAAAGATTAAAGTTAGATCTGAGTATATGAAAACAAGATTGGAAAATTGTCTTAAAGCTCTTTATGATAATTCAAACAAAATAAAAGTTACAATGGAAGAGCCTAAGTATATTGAATATAGCAATACTGCATTAGTAACTTTTACGGTAGATGATATGGTTATATCAACTCTTGAGCTTAAGGTAGAACAAAAAGAAAGAGTAGCTAAGTATGGTAATAACGTTTTAGCTGTAAAAAGGTATACAAATAAAGTAGTTGAAAAGACATTTGGTGAACTTGGTATTGGTCTTAATGAATTTGACAGTGTAAAAAAATGTTAGGCAGTTTTGCCTAGCATTTTTTTAAAATAAAATTATTATAACAATGATTTACATATGTAAACCTTTGTGGTATAATATATAATATTAAAGTAATTTAAGGGAGAGAAAAGCTTATGAAAAAAGTAGAACTTTTAGCACCTGCAGGTAGTCTAGAAAAAGCAAAAGTAGCTTTTATGTATGGAGCGGACGCAGTATATGCTGGTACATCTAAATTATCACTTAGAACAAGAGCAGAAATGAATTCTGATAGTTTAAAAGAAACTATAGAATATGCACATAGTATTGGTAAAAAGGTATACGTTGCATTAAATATTTATGCACAAGATGAAGATTATGAAGAAATAGAAAGTGAAGTAAAAAGACTAGATGAAATTGGTGCTGATGCAATAATTGCAAGTGATATAGGAGTTATAGATAAAATAAAAGAAGTAGCACCAAATATGGAAATACATATTAGTACACAAGCTAATACTGTTAGCTTGCATTCAGCTAAAGTTTGGCATAAATTAGGTGCTAAAAGAGTAATTCTTGCAAGAGAATTAAGTAAAGAAAAAATAAAATATATAATGGAGAATAAACCAAAAGAGTTAGAAGTTGAAATGTTTATACATGGTGCAATTTGCTTTGCATATTCTGGACGTTGTTATCTAAGCAAGTATTTAAATGGAAGATGTGCAAATCTTGGAGATTGTGCTCAAAGTTGTAGGTGGCAATATAATATTACTGCAACAGAAGTTAATAATAAAGATAGTGTAATAAATCTTGATTTTGATGAAAAAGGTACTTATATTTTTTCTTCAAAAGATATGTGCCTTATAAATCAAATACCTTGTATTATTGATATGAGACTTGATAGCTTAAAAATAGAAGGAAGACTAAAAACAGACTATTATCTTGCTACAGTGGTAAGAACATATAGACAAGCAATAGACGATTATTATAAACTAAAAGAAGAAGGTAATAAAGATAAGTATGATGTAAATAAATATTTACCTGAATTACTTAAAGTAAAGACAAGAGGACTTTCTGAATTTTACTTTTCTGATAGTAACAATCAGGATATACACGACTTTGATGGAAAAAGTGATAATTTAGAATATGAATATGGTGCAAAAGTTATATCTTGTGAAGGTGATATATATACTGTTGAGATAAAAAATAAATTATCCATTAATGATGAAATGGAAGTTTTACTTTCAGATAGTATGAATAATGTTAATTTTAATATTGATAAGCTTTATGATATAAAAACAAATAAGGAAATTGAAACAATTAATCCTGGTATAAAAGGGCAACAAGTAAAAATGCATATTCCTTATAGCAATTTAAAATCAAATACGATAATTAGAAGAAAAAAATAGTGAGGTAGTAATGGAAGATACAATTTATCAAAGAACAGAAATATTACTTGGTAAAGAAAATGTAAATAAATTAAAATCAAAAAATATACTTATTTTACGGAATAGGAGGAGTAGGTTCTTTTGTATTAGAAGCTATAACAAGAGTAGGAGTTGGAAAAATTACTATTGTTGATAAAGATGTAGTTGATGTTACTAATATAAATAGGCAGATAATTGCAACTTACGATACGATTGGAAAACCAAAAGTTGAAGTAGCAAAGAAAAGGGCAGAAAGTATTAATAAAGAGCTCAAAGTAACTGCCTTGCAAAAAAATATATCAAATGACAACATAGAGGAAATTATAAAAGAAAAATATGATTATGTTGTAGATTGTGTTGATGATATTGAAGCAAAAATTGCAATAATCAAATATTGTTATGAAAATAAATTAAAATGTATATCTTGTATGGGAATGGGAAATAAGTTAAATCCTTTAGATATTAAAGTAGCAGATATATATAAAACAAATACTTGTCCTCTTGCAAGAATGTTAAGAAAGAGATTAAAAGAGCTAAATATAAAAAAACAAAAAGTAGTTTTTTCAACTGAAATTCCAAAAAGGAAATCAGAAGAAGAAAAAAAAGTATATTTAAATACACTGGGTAGTATTTCATTTGTGCCATCAACTGCAGGCCTTGTAATTGCTTCAGAGGTGGTAAAAGATATTTTGAAATAAAGAAATAAAGGAGTTTGTTGATTCTATTCAATAGAATTATAAATATTTGTTGAATTAATTCAATAAACCCCTTTTAGTAAATTAAAATATATGATGTAGTTTAACATTTATTCTATAAATTAAATAACCAATATGGAATATAATATAAATTATTTTCTTTTTTATAAATATCTTTTGTTATAATTATACCATAAGGTGAATTACTATTTGTCCTATTTAAAAATTTAATAATTGATTTTGTATCTGAAGTCTCTATTTTATTTGTATATTTTACCTCTATTGGAATAGTATCAATCTTTCTATCAAGTATAATATCAATTTCCTCTTTTAAATCATTTCTATAATAGTATTCGTTATAATTTTCTTTTTCACAGATTAGTCGCATATCAAATGCAAACATAGACTCTATTATATGACCTATATCATTGCTAGAAAGTTCTTTTCTTTTAAGAAGGCTATTTAAAATCCCATTATCTAAAATGCTAAGTTTTTTATTTGAACGAATAATTTTTGCCATATTGCTTGAATAATTATCAACAATATTAATAAGAAATGCTTGTTTTAAATATCCTATATAATTAATCATTGTAACAGTATCTATACCAAAAATTTTAGTAAGATTATTATATGAAAAAGTTTGAGAATTATTACTTGCTATATAATACATTATTTTTTCAAGAATTTCTGGACTTTTAATATTATACATAGTGAGTATATCTTTGTATATTCCTCTTGTTATAATATCATCTGATAAATTTTTTTGCCAAGTATAAATATTTCTATTTTCAAAATATTCTGGATAGCCACCTACTAAAATATATTCATCCAATATTTTTTTAATGGTAACCTTTAAATTTTCGTTATAAAAGAAGTTTTCTAATGATTTAAAACTTGTTTCTGGGTTATCAAAATTAAATTTTGGTAATGTAATGTCTTTATCATTTAATACATATTTTAAATAAAAACTAAAAAATTGATTAAATGAAAGAGGTAGTATATAAATGTTTTCTATTCTACCTAGAAGCGATTCATTTGCATCTTTAAATAAGTGCAAAGATGATGAACCAGTGATTATAAATTTAACGTTATATTTTCTATCATAATAAATTTTTAAATAATTTTGCCAATTTTTTATAAAATGTATTTCATCAATAAAAATATAAACTTTTTCTTTTAAATCTGAAAAATTTTCATATAATATATTATTAAAATATACATCAAATATATCTGATAATTTATCATTTTCATTGAAAAATAAACTAGGGTCATCTCCACTAAAAAATAGAATTCTTTTTTTATCTACTTTTTTTTCTTTTATTAAGTAATTAATTGTTTGATAAAGTAAAGTTGACTTCCCAACTCTACGTGGCCCAATTATGCTTAAAATTCTTTTATTATCTAAATTTTCTATTATATTGTAAAACTCTTCTCTATTTCTTTTATATAAGAATTTAGGACTTATGCTACTTTCTTTCCACCATGGATTATTAATAATTAAACTTTCTTTTTTATTCATTTCATCACCTTTTAATAAATATTATGAATATTTACATATATATTATACCACATTTTGTTGAATGAAATCAATAAAATTATAAAATTTTGTTGAATTAATTCAACAAAATTCTTATTTTATATTTATACCTATTAATTTTACAAATTGTAAAGCTTGGTATTCATTCATTATAGCACCCTTTAAATCTTCAATATAGGAAGTAATTCCCTCGATAGTATCACTTGTTAAATCAATATTGTTAAGGCTTGTTTTTGACAGGTTGCTAAAACTTAAGTCGCAATTTGATATATTAATTTTTTTATGATGTACATTTGTAATGCTTGAATCTTGCATATTACAGTTGCTAAAATCAACTACATTAAATGAACTATTATCTAAAAAACAAGTTTTCATATTGTTATCCTCAAAGCTAACATTTTCAAAATATGAATCATTAAAATTTGTACTAAAAAGTTTGCAGCCTTTAAATATAACTCTTTTAAAGGTTGATTTCTCAAATGAGACATTAGACAAATCGCAGTTTTCAAATATAACATCTACAAAATATGATTTATCTAATTTACATGAAATAAGTTTTAAATCACTTAAAATACAACTATTTATTTCAATATCTGTTAAATTAGAATTAATAAGATTTCCTTTATTAATTCTTTTTGAAATTAGCAAATTTGAGCTTTTGATTTCTTTTGTTATATCTCCATTAATTAGTTTATCTTTTGGTATATTAGGAAAAATCATTTTTAATTCTCCTTTCATAAATATAGTATAAAATGTATTTGAATAAAAGTCAAATATACTATTATAAATAATTTTATGTTGACTTAGTACGCAAAATATGGTATAATATAAAGGCAAATGCTGTTATAATATTTTTATATAATTATACTAGGAGGCTTTTATATGGAAAATAATTTTTCTTTAAAATCAATTTGTGATACTGCAGACTATTATGGTACAAAAAACATATTTATGTTTTCGCATAAAAAACATGATGGTGATGCAAAAGGTTCTGCACTTGCACTTGTTGAGTATTTCCAAAATAAAGGTTATAATAGCGAGTATATAATTACAGAAAAAGATACTTGTCTTATGCACGTCTTTGAAATTGAGGTAGAAACAACACAAAGTATTAATGAGGATTTTATTGCTGTTTGCCTTGATACTTCAACTAGCTTAAATAGTGAAAATAATATGTATGAGCAGGCAATAAAAGTATTTGAAATTGATCATCATAAGAATGGTGAAAATTTTGGAGATTTTAGTATTAAAAAAGAAGCATCATCAACTTGCGAGATTGTTGCTAGTATGCTTTCAGAAAATGAAATTACACCTAAAATGGCCACTTATTTGTATATAGGAATGTACACGGATACGGGTGGAATAAAATATAATCTTTCTGAAAATGTATTTTTGCAGTTTGCCAAACTTATAAAATGTGGGGCAGATTCAACGAATATTGTTGAGAATATGAGATTTGCAACAAGAAATAGAAAGCGGATAGAAGGCTTAGTAGCACTTAGAAATAAAGTATTTGATACAAAGGGCTTAATTGGCTCAGTTATAAAAAACGAAAGTCGTTTTGATGCAATTAGTGTAGCAAGAGCAGTAAGTACTTTAACTTGTATAAAAGGTAAATTATACTTTTGTGCTTGTGAGTCTGCAAGTACTAAAGAAGTATATATTGAAATACAGTCTGCACAAAGCAGTGATATTGATGTAAGTAAGTATGCTAGAAGATACACTGGTGGAGGTGGACATTTTCATAAAGCAGGTTTTACTTTAAAAAATATAGACGAGCTTGATAAAGTAATAGAAGATTTAAAAAAGTTGTTATAAAAAAATAAAACGGTATAGTCAAAATAGATTATACCGTTTTGTTTGTATAAATGATTACATAAAAATTGACTTTAAATTAATATTTTGATATAATATAGGCAAAATAATTAAGAAACTTAAATGACTTTTAAAAAGGAGGAAATTAGTAATGATTATTATTAATGAAAAAGAAAATCTTAAAGAAAAGACTGCCGGTTGGATTGCAAGAACAGAACCACCTACGTTTGCACATTTGGAGTGCATTTTGAAACTTTCAAGACTTTACAAAAAAGTCGTTATAATTTCAGGTTCAAAGTATACTTTAGGAAATAGTAGGCATTGCTTTCCTTCAAGTATAAGAGTAAAAATGATAAAAGCAATGCTTGACGAAGTAAACTTCTCAAGAGAAAAATATGAAATTGTTACACTTTCAGATTATGAAGATAATGAAAAGTGGCTTGATGAACTTGGTAAAATAGCAAATATTTACCATATTGGTGATATTGTATCTGGTAATGAGTGGGTACAAGATATTGTTATGAATCAAAATAAGTATAAATTAAGAGCAGGAGATATTCCTCTTGATGAAGAAATACCTTATCACGCAACAGATGTAAGAAAAACAATTGAAGAAGGAGATTATGAAAGACTTAAAAAGTACGTTCCAAAATCTGTAATAAAAATTATGTGTGATTATGGTTGCTTTAGGAATATACAACTTGCAAATAATGATGAAGAAGTAATCTTTGTTCCTGGTAGACAAACTGTAGATATGGTCTTTTTGCTTAAAGATAAAAAAGATAATAAGCTATATTGTGTACTTGGGAATAGACCTAAAGATGCAATTGATTTTGCAAACGTTATGGCACTTCCTGGAGGTCCAATTAAAAAGTATGAACTTCCTGAAAATGCGTGTATCAGAGTGCTTGAAGAAGAGACTGGTATATGTGTAGAAGAACTAGAAGACACTTTTGTTTCTACTCCTGTTAAAATAAAAGGAATAAAATCAACTTTCTTCTTTATGAATATGGTTGGAATATATAGCTCTGAAGAGAAAGATAAAATTGGAACAAGAGGAGGCTCTAGTGAGTGCTACTTAGTGTATGTGGAAGGTGATGTAAATGAGTATAGGTCTATTATAAAGCAAAGTGAAGGACTTGCCAATGTAGATTTTTATGAAGTAAGTAAAGTATTAAATACTCATTTAGCATTCCAACATAATGAAATGTTAGCACGTGCAGTAGATATTGCAAAGGGAAGTATTAAATTCGAAAAAGATGTATAAAAGAAAAAAGCGGATGATTTATTATATAGTAATCATCTGCTTTTTTCGTATATACTGGTAATTACAAGGAGAATACTTGACAATAAATAACAAAAATGATATAATAATATATATTTATTTATAACTTAAATCTAAACTAAGTAAGGAGGATAAAAATTGTTAAAGTTAGCTGAACGGTTAAAAATTTTAGAAGGAACTAGAATTTATATAACAGAAGATTGGCACGACAGTTTAAAAGAATTTACTAAAGCAAAAGAATATCCATACGAATTTGAAGTTATAGAAAATTGTATTATGGAAGGCTCAAAAGATGTATATTATATTTGTAAAGGAACTTGCAAAAAGGCTCCAAAAAAGACATTTAAGCTTGCTATATCAGTTGATATAGTAAGATATATTAAAGGAGTGGAAGTACCGGATACAAATACTGGTTTTTTATTTAAAGAATATTTACCAATAGATAATACCGAAATAATAATTACTGCTATAAGAAATAACAGTAATGTTCAAGTAGGTTTGTTTCATTCAGTAGTTAAAGAACTGGAAACAGAAAATTACGGAAAAATGCCCTTTTTAGATTTTTGTATAGATTACAAAGTTGGTCAAGGTTTTACGTCACTTAGTTATTATACTAAAATTCAAAGAGCAACTTGGAAATTTTTGCTAAATGACGATACTTCTTCAATGACCGACTATGAAAAAATGATTCAAGATACTTTTATACATAAAGATTTAGTTGAAAAAAGTTGCGCAAAACTTGCTAGATATTTGGAGGCGATTGGAGCACATAATCACGCAGAAGCTTTAATTGAAAGAGGAATTGCTCATGATAACTCTAAGATTATGGATGAGGATGAACTTAGAGCACTTTCTTCAATAATAAATGATCAATCAAGTTTAACAGAAGCAACTGGATGTTTAACACCGTTAAATCGCGATTTTATAAAACTACATCATAAACATAATTCGCATCATCCTGACCATTATCAGTCCTGTGTAGATATGTCTAGGTTAGATATAATGGAAATGGTATGTGATTGGCATGCAAGGTCAGTTCAAAAAGGAACTGATTTAATGGAATTTGTACATAAACAACATATTCCAAGATATAAGTTTCCTGATTGGATGATTCCTGAAATATTGCATTATTGCGAGGTGCTATTAAGAAAATGAAATATAAAAAATAGAGAATTAAATATAAAATTTAATATTTTAATTCTCTATTTTTTGTTGTAGTTTTGAATTTTTTAGAATAAAATAAATTTTTAGTTGTTATTTAGTCTAAATGTTGCATAATGATTGAATAAAGTTTTTTTTAGTGATAAAATAAAAAAAAGAGGGGTTGAAATGAAAGAATTAGAAGAAAAAATTGAGATAGATAATTTAGTTAAACAAGCTCACGAAGCTGAAGCTCAGTATCGTAATATGACTCAAGAACAAATTGATAATATAGTTGAAGAGATGTCTAAGGCGGCAATGAATAATCATATGATGCTTGCAAAAATGGCAGTTGAAGAAACTAAAAGAGGGGTATATGAAGATAAAATAACTAAAAATATATTTGCTTCTGAGTACATATATCATAGTATAAAATATGATAAGACTGTTGGAGTAATAGAAGAAAATGAAGAAGAAGGATATGATATGGTAGCAGAACCAGTTGGAATAATTGCAGGTGTTACACCAGTTACAAATCCAACATCTACTACAATATATAAATCTTTGATTGCAGTTAAAACAAGGAACCCTATAATTTTTGGCTTTCATCCATCAGCTCAAAAATGTAGTAGTGAAGCAGCAAGAATTATAAAAGAAGCAGCTATTAAAGCAGGTGCACCAAAGGGCTGCATACTTTGGATTGAACATCCTTCACTTCTTGCAACAAGTGTTCTTATGAATCACGAAGATATTAAGCTTATACTTGCAACAGGTGGCTCAGGTATGGTAAAGGCAGCATATTCATGTGGTAAGCCAGCACTAGGAGTAGGGCCTGGAAATGTACCTTGCTATATAGAAAAAAGTGCTAAGTTAAGAACTGCAGTTACAGATTTAATAATGTCAAAAACTTTTGATAACGGTATGATTTGTGCATCAGAGCAATCTGTAATAGTAGATAAAGAAATATCTAAAGAATTTGAAAATTTAATGAAAGAATATGGTTGTTATTTCTTAACTAAGGATGAAAAGGAAAAATTGCAAAAATATGTTATTCTTAAAGACCAGAATAGTTTAAAGATAAATTCAGCAGTTGTAGGTCAAAGTGCATATAATATTGCAAAAGAAGCAGGAATAGATGTACCTTTAGATACAAAAATTTTAATAGCTAAACTTAAAGAAGTAGGAGATGAAGATCCTTTATCTAAGGAAAAATTAAGTCCAATTCTTGCATATTACATAGTAAATGATGAAGATGAAGCACTTAGTATTGCTGATAAGTTACTAATTTATGGTGGACTTGGACATACAGCAGTAATACATAGTGAAAGTAAAGAAAAAATACAAAAATTTGAAACTAGTATGAGAGCTGGTAGAATAATTGTTAATTCTCCTTCAACACATGGAGCAATTGGTGATATATACAATACAAATATGCCATCTTTAACTCTTGGTTGTGGTACTTTTGGTGGAAACTCAACTACTGCAAATGTATCTGCAACAAATTTAATAAATGTAAAAAGAGTAGCAAAAAGGAGAGTAAATATGCAGTGGCTTAAAGTACCAAGTAAAATTTATTTTGAAAGAGGCTCAATACAATACTTAGAAGTTATGAGAGATATATCCAAAGTATTTATTGTATGTGATCCATCAATGGTAAAACTTGGTTATGTTGATAAGATACTTTATTATTTAAGAAAAAGAAAAAATCATGTTCATTGTGAATTATTTTCAGATGTAGAGCCTGACCCATCATTTGATACAATAAATAAAGGTGTTAACATGATGAATAATTTTAATCCAGATTGTATCATTGCTCTTGGTGGAGGTAGTGCAATTGATGCTGCAAAAGGCATGTGGCTATTATATGAACAACCGGATGTAGATTTAGGTGCACTTAAAGAAAAATTTATGGATATACGAAAAAGAGTATATAAAATAGAGCAGTTAGGAGAAAAAGCAAAATTTGTTGCTATTCCAACTACAAGTGGAACAGGTTCTGAAGCGACTTCATTTGCTGTAATAACAGATAAGAAAAAAAATATGAAATATCCACTTGCAGATTATGCTTTACTTCCAACTATAGCAATTGTTGATCCTGATTTGGTTTCTACATTACCTAAAACAGTTGTTGCTGATACTGGTATGGATGTGCTTACTCATGCTATTGAAGCTTATGTATCAAATATGGCATCAGATTTTACTGATGGTCTTGCAATAAAAGCAATAGAACTTGTATTTGAATATTTAGTAAAATCATATAAAGATTCGACTGATATGATTGCAAAAGAGAAAATGCATAATGCAAGTACAATAGCAGGAATTGCTTTTTCAAATGCGTTTCTTGGAATAAATCATAGTTTAGCACATAAAATTGGTGGAGAATATCATGTACCACATGGAAGAGCAAATGCAATATTACTTCCATATGTTATAGAATATAATGCTAAAGTTCCTACAAAATTTGTATCTTTCCCAAAATATGAATATTTTGTTGCTGATGAAAGGTATGCAGATATAGCAAGAAGATTAGGTCTTAAAGCAGATACAAAGGAACAAGGAGTTAAATCTTTAATTACTGCTATAAAAGAACTTATGACAAAGTTAGATATGAGTCACTCTTTTAAAGAAGAGGGAATAGATGAAAAAGTATATATGAGTAAATTAGATGAGCTTGCAGACAAAGCATTTAGCGATCAATGTACAACAGCTAATCCAAAGTTACCACTTGTAGAAGAACTTAAAGAAATTCTAAAAAAATCATACTATGGAGAGTAGAAAAGGTATTATATAAAATATTATGAATAAAAAACGAAGAATTGGTTATTAAAACTGATTCTTCGTTTTTCATATATTTAAGTACAAGAGTGACAGGCAATAATAATATTTTTTAACATAGTATGTTATAAATAGAAATTGGAGGTAACTTTATGCTTAACTTTTTATGCAATATATTATCACATATTTTTTGTCTATTTGGTTATATATCAAGTAATAATTTGTTCCCAGAGCCACTTAGCAAGAGTGAAGAGGAATATTATTTAAGGAGATATTTTAAAGGAGATAAAGAGGCAAAAAATATACTTATTGAACATAATTTAAGACTTGTTGCACATATTGCAAAAAGATATTCAAATAGTGAACAAGAATTAGAAGAATTGATTTCAATTGGTACTATAGGGCTCATAAAAGCAATAAATAGTTTTAGTTCAGATAAAGGATACAAAATTAGTACATATGCAAGTAAATGTGTAGAAAATGAAATATTAATGAGTATAAGAAGTAGCAAAAAGCAAAAGGCTGAAGTATCTATGAATACTATTATTGGTACAGATAAAGATGGAAACGATATGGAGTTACAAGAAACACTTGAATCAGATGGAAAAGATACAATAGATACAATATATAACAAAATAATATCAGAGGATGTTAGAAAGTATATTGATACAAAATTACCAGAAAGAGAGAAATATATAATGAAATTAAGATATGGTATTGGAGGAGAAAAAATGAAAACACAACAAGAAATTGCTGATGAACTTGGAATATCTCGTTCCTATGTATCAAGAATTGAAACTAAAGTACAAAACAAGCTAAAAAAGTATATTAAATGGGAATAATCGAAGTTAATAAATTAAAATATAAAAAAGTAGCATATTAATCTATTTACTTTTACTAAAAAGAATGATAAAATAAACTAAGATAGAGATGAAATATTATATGAAAATCTACAAGCAAATTGAAAGGGAATTAGGAATTGTAACCTGTGTTGAATGCTCTAAGTTATTTTGAGAATCCTAATGGTTATGACAAGATGCCCACCTTTATTAAAAGGGTTTTATCATTTTATGATCGTCTCTATCTTTTATATTTGATTTTAAAAAGCTTAAACAAAAATTTAGATTTTGTTTAAGCTTTGTGTTTAGTTATCATTAAACGTTCCAAGAGATACAATAAAATTGTTCCTATATATATGTATAGCTTCAATATCAAGCTTGTCAGTCAGTAGCAAAAGAATAACTAATATTTTATTTATATCTAAATCGCCTAAATTACAATTATTTAAAAAGTTATTTGGTATGTTGTTAAAAAAATTATTCAAAATATCACACCCTTTATACTAAAATATATTTTTTAAGTTGTATTTTTATGATTGTTATAGTATAATAAAGTATATATTGGAGGTAGATTAATGAAAAAAAGTAAGGCAATGTCAATAATTATAATAGTTGTAGTATCAATATTACTTATCTTGTTACTAGCAAAGCTATTATTAGATGGAAGTGACGATATAAATCAAGGCAGTTTTAGAGTAAATGATTTAGTAATAGAATCTTCTCTTGATGTTGAAGAACTAACATCTCAAGATGAAAACGCAAGTGGATTTGATAGTATTTCATTAAATTTATCACAAAGAAATAATATTTCAATGTTAGTTGCAAATAAGGCGAAAATTAAAGATATATATATTGATAATTTGTCAATTTCAATGCCAAAATCTGAGGGAAATGTAGTATTTTACCAAAACGGTGCGGAAGAAGAAAAAATAGACATTTCAGCAGAACAAATAAAGATATATCAAGATGAACAAGAAGGACAAATATTAATAAATCTAAATATAGATAATCTTGATTTTTTAAAGGATGTAAAACTTCCAAGTGATACAAAAATGGTAACATATGATGGAACACTTATAAAAACATTAAATTTAAACTTAAATGATTTAAAAATAAAAATGTGTTATAACATAAATATTGTAGATGGACTTGGCAAGCTAAATGTTTGTAAAATAGATTTAACTATGCCAGATGAGGATTTAAGAGAAAATGGAATAAGTATAAAAAGAAAAAAACTAGCAGACTTTAAATTTTCAGTTGAAGATAATTTTATTAAAAAGTGGATTAATAAATTGCCATTTAAGATTTAGTAAAAACAAGTATATAAATGATAAAAGTTTATATACTTGTTTTTGTATGTAATTATAATCTATTTTGTATTTTTGTTAATTAAAAAGTTATATTTTATTGCGTGTCTTATTTCATCAGTTAATATTTCCATTATTTTTGCGTATTTTTCTTTATTAGGCATAGCAGCCATAATTTTTCTATATTTTTCAATAGCTTTTAATTCGTCAAACATAGCTTT
>CANQLD010000030.1 GCA_947624625.1 uncultured Clostridia bacterium
TCTGTTATGTCTTTGTCTACAACATCCTTATCACTTATTTCTTTATCTGTTATGTCTTTGTCTACAACATCCTTATCGCTTATTTCTTTATCTGCTATGTCTTTGTCTGCAACTTCTTTATCACTTATTTCTTTATCTGCTATATCCTTGTCTACAATATCTTTATCGCTTATTTCTTTATCTGTTATGTCTTTGTCTACAACATCCTTATCGCTTATTTCTTTATCTGTTATGTCTTTGTCTGCAACTTCTTTATCATAAATTGGTGGCTCAACTTTAACACCTAAGTTATTTAGGCTTTCATCATATTGCTTATTAACATCCACATTAGTTTTTTGTACAATAGGATTTGGCTCTGATATATCTTTTTTATCTATATCATTATTAATATTAGCATTAGCAGGAGTTACTATCCCCAAAAAAGCTAATAAACTTGATATACCCCTTTTAATAAAATTTGGTTTCTTTGTGTGTTTTGCTGGTAAATTTGTTTTATCCATTTTATCTCCTCTTTTCCTATATTTATATATTAATATGTTACTATATATTACATTTTTTTTCAATAAAAAAATTAAAATTATAAACAATCATATATATCTTCTTTTTTTATTTTACCTTCTCTTAAAATATTTAGTTGATTACCCTCTACTTTTACAATGGTTGATTCCTCTGTATTTTGTAAATTACCACCATCTATAATATAGTCTACTAAATCAATTATCTCTTTGTCTAAATCACTAATACTTGTTATATTTTCTTTATCAGATATATTAGCACTTGGTGCAACTATTGGTACATTTGATTTTTCAATTATATTATTTACTATCCTATTTGAATCAATTCTTATTCCAACACTATCTTTATTTGATGTTACTATATCAGGAATTGTTTCTTTCTTTTTTAAAATCATAGTAAGTGCACCAGGCCAAAATTTATTTGCTAATTTCTCCTCAGTAAAATTTAATCCATAGGTTATTTTATCTAGCATTTTTCTACTATTAACTAAAACTATCAATGGCTTACTAAAAGCTCTTCTTTTTATTTCATATATTCTTTTTACAGTATTTTCATTTAAAGCATTTCCACAGATACCATAAATTGTACTTGTCGGCATTATAACAACCTTACCATTTTTTATTTCTTTAGCTAAAAAGTCAATTTTTTCATTTATATTTGTTTCATTAATTTTTATTATCTTCTCCATAATTTCACCTTAAATAATATATATTATATCACAATTTTTCTAATAATCAATTTTGCTTTAAGCCAAAAATAAATCAAAAGTTATCTAAACTGCATAAAATGATGCCGGAAAATATTTTCCGACATCATTTAATTTAACTTAAATCATACTTACTCCAATCTTTAATTCTACTATATACAGGAACAGGATTTCTCTTATGTTCTGTAATTTTGTGTAGCCTTTCAATTTTTGCCTTTGCATCAGAATCTGTATTACCAGTAGTAATATATTCTTCAACTTGTGCATACTTAAATTTAAGTTTTTCTTCATCTGTTCTACCACTTATACCATCACTTGGTGCTTTTTTACAAATTTTTGCTGGTATTCCAATATACTCACCTATTTTGTAAACATCTGATACAAAAAATTCTCCGAGTAAATTAAAATCACTAGCACCATCACCAAACTTAGTAAAATAGCCAACAAATATTTCGCAAAGGTTACCAGTACCTACAACAATAGCATTTTCAGCTACAGCAACTGCATAAAGAGCTGTCATCCTAAGTCTTGGCTTGATGTTTATAATTGCCTCTTTACTTAATTTGCTACCATACCCCATCTCAACAGAGCTTATCATTTCATCAACGACCTTGTCAAGTTTTACATTGATACACTTTGTGCCAAAAGTTTTTGCAACAAGTAGTGCATCTTCTCTATCTTCCTCTTTAGAGTAACACGGCAAAGTAACAGTAAGCACATTTTCTTTCCCAATAGCATTCGCAAGAAGTCCAATAACTACTGCAGAATCTTTGCCTCCACTATTTCCAACAACTGCTTTAGTAAAGCCGTTATCTTTGAAATAATTCCTTATATACTCATAGATTCTTGGTACTTCAATCTCTAACTGTTTTTTGGTAAGCATAGTATTTTCCTCCTTTATTAACTTGCAAAATTATGTTCTGCAATAAGCTTTTCTTTGAGTTCATACAATTTTTCAGACAAATCAACATAGTATTTATGTGGATTGTCAAAACGTCTTACCTCAGGATAAAGATGTGAAAGTTGCTCTTTAGCATATTCTTTTACCTCATTAGTTGTTCTATTTTCGTAAACGCATACACCATCTCTAAAAATAGGAATAAGGAGCTTATCCATAGTATAAGTACCACCTTTAAAAAACTTTTTCTTGGCGGTAAACTCAGGGTCAAATATAATTAAATCTTGAGTTGTATCATACATCTCATCTGCAAGACAAATAAGGTCAGCTATAAAAAAGCCACTTTCTTTATCTGCAATTCTATACACCATTTTATCTCCTGGATTTGTAATCTTTTCCTTTGTTTCAGAAATTTTAATTACAGGTTCTAAAACTTTATCTTTTTCTTTAGCAGCAAGTTTATACACACCATTAAATGCAGCACAGCTATATGATGTAATAAGTTTTGTACCAGCAGCCCATACATTTATTTTTGCACCTTGCTTTTTAAGACTTTCAATTAATCTTTCGTCTAAATCATTGGATGCACATATAACTGCCTCTTTAAAGCCAGATTTATCAAACATCTCTCTTGCTTTAATAGAAAGATACGCAAGGTCGCCACTATCAAGTCTTATACCGTATTTTTTGGGAAGTTTACCTTCTGCTTTAAGTTTTTTAAACACCTTAATTGCATTTGGCACACCCGATTTAAGTGTATCATAAGTATCTACCAATAGAATAACATTTTCTTTAAAAACCTCAGCATAAGTATAGAAAGCTTCATACTCATCATTAAACATAAGCACCCAACTATGAGCCATAGTACCTGTACTTGGAATATCAAACACTTTTGCAGCTAAATCATTACTTGTTGCACTACATCCACCGATATATGCTGCCCTAGATGCAAATACAGAGCCTAAATACGCAGAACCACGTCTAAGTCCAAATTCAAGCAAAGGCTCGCCTTGAGTTGCATATGCATATCTAGAAGCTTTTGTGGCAATAAGTGTTTGTGAATTAATTGCATTAAGAATAATATCTTCAAGATGTTGTGCCTCCATTGGAGTTGTTGTAACCTTTAAAATCACTTCACCAGGAAATACAACTGTTCCTTCAGGTACTGCATCAATATCTCCTGAAAATTTATATTCATTTTGCAAATAATTAAGATACTCTTCAGAATAAGGTGCACATTTTCTTAAATATTCAACATCTGTACTTGTAAATTTTAGATTTTGTATCATTTCAATAACCATATCAAGTCCTGCACAAATTGCATATCCACCACCATCTGGCACACTTCTATAGAACATATCAAATACAACTTTTCCACTTACCTCTTTTAAGTGATAACCAAACATCATATTTTGCTCATATGAGTCAGTAAATACACTATAGCCTTCCTCTTTTAATCTCTTTAAATAATTTCTTGTTGTATTCATAGTATTTCCTCCTTTTTTAGTTAAAGTCAACATTTTTAACTACTTCAATTCCTGCTTGTGCCATCATTTCAAGAGATACATAATAGAAAAGGTCTCTGTTATGACCTTCATAATCAGACGTTTCTACAAGTTCATACGGTATTATAACCCTCATATTTCTATTAATCTGATTGCAATATGTCTTAAGTGTTATTGCAAATTGAAATACACACATATCTGTAAGTACACCAGTTATAACTGCAACATTAATCTCAGGATGAGCATTAAGCCACTTTTTTATTTTTTCATTATGAAAGCCATTTGTACTATTTTTATAGAAAATTTCATCATACGGTACTGCTTTAATTTGGTCAACAAGCATTGCTCCTTGAGTTCCCATTATACCGTGTTTTGCAAACGTTTTAAGTTCAAGTGAATCAGGAGTATGTGCCTCAATTACGTGAACTATTTTACCATCATTTTTTATTGTCTTTTCAAGAAATGCTACAATTTTTGGAATAATTTTTTCAGCGAGTGGATTTTTCATAAGACTTGTATAAACAAAATCATATATCATATCCACATCAAAAACTACTACCTTTTTATCTTTAGCAATCTTAGCCACTTCTTCACACTTATCATACTTTTTAATAATATGTTCAAGTGCTTCAAATGTTTCATTCATCCCTTTAAGCATTTTTATCTTCCTCCTTATTCATAAAATACCAAGTAAGTGCAAGTTGTGTAGTTCCACACGAAAATACTCCATTTTTTAACATCTCTATCACTTCATCTTTTGAAGTTTCAACAACTTCAATTTCTTCAGTATCTTCAAGTTCTTGCTCTTCCTTTATTTTGAGCCCATTTGCTAAAAAGATAAATTTCTTTTCGTCTGTAAAACCAGGACTGCTATAAAAAGTAGTTAATAATTCCATATCGTCTGTTACATAACCAGTTTCTTCTTTTAACTCTCTTATTGCAGCTTTTTTAGGGCATTCGCCATTTTCAACTTTTCCAGCAGGTATCCCAAATACATCAGTGTTTCCTATTGCAGTCCTTTTAGTTTTTATTAATACAAATTTATTACTTTCCGTTACTCCTAAAATTGCAACTGCAGGTTGAACCTTTACATGTTCCATTACCCTTAAATTACCTTTTTTGTCAATGTAAGTAGCCTCCTCAAGTAATACCCTTTTGCCTTTGTAAACAACATTACTTTTTACAAATTTCATAAAAATTCTCCTTTCGTAAAGTTTTACTTTGTTATTAATATTTTGTTAATAACATTATATTAATAACAATTGCATTTGTCAAGTATTTTTTAAAATTATTTTATTTTTATTTATTTTATGCTTAAAAAATCATAAAAAAACACACTAGAATTTTTTCTAATGTGCTTTTTATTTATTTTTGTATTTATACAAAATTGATGGTCTATGTCCTTCTCCTTTTTTTTGCTTATCTGTCTTTTCCACCTTATCTGCTATAATTCTTCTAAAGGCAGGATCAAGTAATTTTTTCCCTAGTATGACTTCATATACTTGTTGTAATTCACCGAGTGTAAAATATTTAGGCATCATATTAAATACTATATCAGTATATTCTATTTTATTCTTAAGTCTTGACACCCCACTTACTATTACAAGAGGATGATCAAAAGCAATACTTTCATTCTTTGTTACAATATAATTATACCTATCTGTAGTTTTTTCTCTAAGTTCTTTTTTTACTTCAAATAAAAGCTTTTCTTCACCATTATCTAAAACAACTTCAAAATGTTTATTATCTTCTTTAATCTCCATATTAAACCAACTAGCATTACTTGGTAATTTGTTCGTTAATAAATTTTTATCAATTAAAGACATATATGATGTACTCACAATACGCGTTCTTGGATCTCTATCTATATCACTAAAAGTATATAATTGTTCAATATATATATTACTAAGATTTGTTTCTTTTTTTAGTATTCTTATGGCAGCTTGCTCAATAGTTTCATCAATTCTTACAAACCCACCTGGCAAGCACCATTTATCTTTAAATGGATAATCGTTTCTTTTTACCAACAATACACTAAAATGCTTTTTATTTAATTTTCTATAACTTTCTTTTTTTCCATCTGATATACTAAATATTAAAATATCGGTTGTAAGCGATAGTCTATCATATTCATTTGGATTATATTCTTTTAAAAATTCTTCTTCTGAATTATATTTCTTTTTATTCATTATTAATCTCCCTTTAGCATTATTATACTAAATAAATTTTAACAATTCAAGCTGAAAAATATTATTAATTCATACGTTACTAACTTGTTGCTTTTAGTAAATTATCATACACAAAATCAATACAATTTTCATAAGTACTATTTAATTCCTCTTTAGATAGCATAATATATGTATCATCTAATTCTTCTTTTATACTATTTTCTTCTAAATAGTTTACTATCTTTTTTATATCTTCCATATTATATTTGATTTCTTCAATATCTTTTGTATAGTCCATAATATCGTCTGTAATTTTAGGCAATACAAACTCATTTTTTTCTTTTATATAATTTTGGAATAATTTAAAATCATGGTGTTTAATTTTTGTAATTTCTTCTGGTTTTGCAATAAATCGTTCGCCGATTCTTTAAACTTACTCCAATTCTATTACCAGCATCATCTACTAATAAATGATGTGTATATGTTTCTTTATTAAAGTAATAATCTGTTAATAAATGAGATAAATACCCAAGTACAATTGGATTATTTAGCTTGTTTTTATATAAAGAGATATAATTTTTAATATTTGGTAATCTTAAACTAAAATTGCCAATTTTCTCTACTTGTGCAAAATGAGATATATCCCCCGGTACAAAAACAGAAAAATCATTAACAACCCACTTTTCTGCATCTGGCATAACGTTACCAATTACAAATTTATCCTTATCTACTTTTAATTTTTTACTTAATTTTGTAGCTATATCTATATGTACAATCCAACCTGGCATTTAATTACTTCCTTTCATATATCATTAATAATTTTATACTAATTATTGTTTATTTTCAATGATATTTATACAAAAAAGAAAAACTTATAATTATAAATATTTACTGTTTTTTATTTTATTTAATTTATGCATTTTTTCTAACTACATATGTTAAAAGTCGCTCTAATAAATTATAGAGCGACTTTTATATATCTTTTATTCTTCAATATTTTCATCATCTTCAACTTGTTCAAATTCTGGAAGACCTTCTTTTTTAAGCTTTTCAGCCGTAGATTTATCTTTTTTAATTTGTCCTTCAATTTTTGAAATAAGTTGTTCTATACCAGAATAAAGGTTATCTGTTTCAGATTCAGCTAGATATGTACGAGATTTATACTCAATTCGTATATCTAAACGTTGTTTTCCTTTTGATTTGTCTGTAAAAGTTACATGACAAATTGTACTATCATCAAAAAATTTATCAAGTTTTTCTAACTTTCTTTCAACAAAATCTTTAATAGCCTCTGTTACTTCAATATGAATTCCAGTTAAATCTAATTTCAAACTAATCACCTCACACATATATTATACACTATTTATATTTTTTTTCAAGTTTTTATTTTGAAATTATAATTACTATGATATAATAGTTATAATTATAGGTGATTGTTATGAAGAAAAAAACTTTGCTTATTATATTAGTTATAGTTATTATTTTAGTTATAGCTTTGGCTATTTTGGGATTATTATATATAACAAATAGCAGAGTTAATACATATATATATGACAGTAATAATAACGAAATTGCTGAAATTAATTATGCAGATGTTAGCTTTTTTGATACAGTAAAATCATATTATCTTGCATCAGCATTAGAAAATATATTAAATGATATAATGGAAAAAGAACATATTAGTGAAGATGAAGCAGAAAAACTTCTTTCAACAGGTGGTTACAAGATATATTTATGTGTAGATAGTAAAGAGCAAGGTAAAATAGAAAAAGCATATAAAGATGATACAAATTTTTCTGAGAACTTAGAAAGTTCAACAATAGTTTTGGATAATAACACAGGAGAAGTAAAAGCTATTGTTGGTGGCAGAAATATAGAAGATAAGATTATTACTTTTGGCGAATATAACAAAAATACTACTGACATTTGGGCAAAAAATGTAAATAACGCAACAGAAACTAAATTGCAACCTGGCTCTGCATTAACACTACTTTCTGTATATGCTTGTGGACTTGAAAGTGGCAAAATAACATTAGATAGCATTTACAGTGATAAGCCTAGTGGAGATTTTAGTAATTCAGGTATCACATTCCACGGATATATTACTGTAAAAGAAGCAATTAGACTTTATTCTAATTATGTTGCACTAACAATTGCACAAGAACTTGGACTGGATACTTGTTATAATTTCGTTAAAGAACTAGGTATTAATCTTGATGAACAAAAAGACAAAAACATAGCAAATGTAAGTTTAGGAGGACTTTCACAAGGAATTACTTTATCTGAAATTGCAGTTGCAAACAGAGCTATACTAAATGATGGAATATATAAAGAGCCTATGTATTATACTAAAATATTAGATAAGAAGAATAATATATATTTGCAAAAAGACCAAAAGCAAAACCAAGTTGTAAAAGATAGTGTTTGTGAAGATTTAAAGAGTTGTTTTGTGCAAAAAATAAATGATAAAACAATATATGTGCGAAGTGCAAATCCTATGGGGGACAGAGTAAAATTGTGTACAATAGTAACAGATAAATACACATATTCAGCTGTTATATACAATGTCAAATATGAAAGTATAGATACGAATAAAAATGAGGCTAAAGAATTGCTAGAAAAATTAATATAATAAGAAAAAGAGAATCAATATCATAAGTTTTGTTGATTCTCTTTTATATATTCATTTTTTAACTACCTGCAAGTAAATCAAACATATCCATTTGCTCAGATCTTGGCATACCATCTAAACACCCTGATTTTTCAAGTGTTTCACAAGCTACTTTTCCTATTTTTGATTTTATCATCATATCTTCAATTGATGAAAATCTACCATTTTTTCTTGCATCTACTAGCTTTTTTGCATCTACTTCACCAAAGCCTGATAATGCAGAAAGTGGTGGTCTTAGATTATTTCCTTCAAGTAGGAATTTATTTACATCTGATTTATATATATCTACTGGCAAAAATTTAATGCCTCTTTCATTCATTTCAAGTACTAATTCAAGTATTGGGTACATATTTTTATCCTTTTGTGCAGCAGCATTTCCAAGGCTATCAATTTCTCTCATCTTGGCTTTTACTCTATCTTCACCGTGTAACATAGACTCACTATCAAATTCGTCAGCTCTAATTGACATATATGCTGCGTAATATGCTTCTGGTTTATGAACTTTAAACCAAGCAATTCTAAATGCATTTGTTACATATGCTGCAGCATGAGCTTTTGGGAACATATACTTTATTTTTTTGCAAGAGTCTATATACCACTCTTGTATTCCCTTTTCTCTCATAGCCTTTTCATAATCTGCCCACTTTACAGGATCTTTTAATGCTTTACCTTTACGCACAACTTCCATTATACTAAATGCAGTTCCCGGATCAAGTCCTTTATTTATTAAATAAATCATTATATCGTCTCTACAACATATTGCCTCTTGCAAAGTCACAATATTATCGTCAATTAATGATTTTGCATTTCCAACCCACACATCTGTACCGTGTGATAAACCTGATATACGAATTAACTCATCAAATGTCTTTGGTCTTGTATCTACAAGCATTCCTCTAACAAACTTTGTTCCAAATTCTGGTACGCCATATGTTCCAACTTCTGAACCAATTTGCTCAGGTGTCACGCCAAGTGCTTCTGTTGAAGAAAATATACTCATTGTTTCTTTATCATCTAGTGGCACTTTTGTTGGATCTATATCTGTTAAATCATATAACATCCTGATCATAGTAGGATCATCGTGACCAAGTATATCTAGTTTAAGCAAGTTTTTATCTATTGAGTGATAATCAAAATGTGTTGTTTTTATTGTAGAATATGGATCATCAGCTGGATGCTGTACAGGACAAAACTCAAATATTTCTCTTCCTTTTGGTACAACAACTATACCACCTGGATGTTGCCCTGTTGTTCTTTTTATTCCTGTGCAACCTTTTGAAAGTCTATTTATTTCAGCTTTTCTTTGATGTATATTTCTATCTTCATAATAATTTTTAACAAAGCCAAATGCTGTTTTATCTGCTACAGTACCAATAGTACCAGCTTTATATGTTGTACCTCTACCAAAGATTTCCTCTGTATATTTATGTGCTTCTGCTTGATATTCACCTGAAAAATTAAGGTCAATATCTGGTTCTTTATCACCATTAAATCCTAAGAAAGTTTCAAATGGTATATCCATTCCATCTTTATCTAACTTATGTCCACATTTTGGACAGTCTTTATCTGGCAAATCATTTCCATTTGCAACTCCGTAATCAGAAAAATCTGAATATTTACAATTAGGACATCTATAATGAGCTTTAAGTGAATTAACCTCAGTTATACCAGTCATATATGCTGCAAGTGAAGAACCAACAGACCCCCTTGAGCCAACAATATATCCGTGATCATTTGAGTCCCAAACTAATTTTTGAGCTATTATATACATAACAGAATAGCCGTTAGAGATTATAGAATTAAGCTCTTTATCGAGTCTATCTTTAACTATATCAGGTAAAGGATCTCCATATAATTTATGTGCTTTTTCATATGCAATATTTTTTATATCTTCTTCACAACCATCTATATGAGGTGGACACTTTTCGTCAGAAATAGGACTTATTCTATCACACATATCAGCAACTTTATTAGTATTTGTAACCACTATTTCGTATGCTTTTTCATAAGGTAAATAGTCAAATTCTTTTAACATTTCTTCTGTTGTTCTAAAGTATAATGGTGCTTGCATATCAGCATCATCATAGCCTTGTCCTGCTTGAAGTATTCTTCTATATATTTCGTCCTCTTTTTTCAAGAAATGTACATCACAGGTAGCAACAACAAGCTTATTTAACTTTTCTCCTATTTCAATTATTCTTTTATTATTATTAATTAAATCTTCTTCAGTAAGAGTGAGTATTCTATACTCATCATCCTTGCTATCTGTTTGCTTGTTATAATCCTTATTTTTTATTTTTGCTCCTCTTGTATAGAACGCATTATTTCCAAGAGGCTGTATCTCAAGATAGTCATAATAACTTGCAATCTTTTCTTGTACTTCCTTTGGTTCATTTCTAATAATTGATTGATATAGCTCTCCTTGTTCACAAGCACTTCCAACAACAAGCCCTTCTCTATATCTATTAAGCATTGACTTAAATATTTTTGGTTTTTTCTTAAAATAATGCAAATGTGAGTATGAAACTAATTTATATAAATTTTTAAGGCCTACATAATTTTTAGCAAGAATAATAATATGATATGCTTTTTCACTCATTACTTCTGCAATATTTTTTTCACTATGTGCATAATTATTTATATCAAGCCCTTTTTTTGCTAAATCTTCTGCCATCCTTATGAACATCTTAGCAGTTGCTCTAGTATCATTAATTGCTCTATGTGCTCCTTCAAGCTCTATCCCCAAATCCTCTACTATTGTTCCAAGTTTCTTATTTGGAAGATAATAGTAAAGTTCTCTTGCTATCATAAGAGTATCAATTATATAGTTATTAAATCTTTCTTTATAACCATTTTTAGTTATAAAATAATCTAAAAAACCAATATCAAAATCAGCATTATGTGCTACAAGTGTGCTTCCTTCAATAAAGTTAAGTATTTCAGGTAAAGCTTGCTCTATAGTTGGTGCATCTTTTACCATATCTTCTGTTATATGAGTTAACTCTTGTACATTTTTAGGAATATTTCTTTCAGGGTTTATAAAAGTAGTGTATTCGTCAATTATTTCCCCATTTCTTACTTTACAAATTGCTATTTCTGTAATTTTATCTTGTTTTTCAGCTTCAAAACCTGTAGTTTCAATATCAAATACACAATATGTATCAGGGAAATTAGGTGCAACTTCTATGTCGTCAACAAGATAACCTTCTACACCATATATTACTTTTATTGGTGCATTATCAAGTATATCTTGTGTACTTACTTTGCTTTTTCCAGTTTTTTCTTTAGCTAAACCTTGATAGTTATCTACAATAACGTGATTTGCTTCAGGAAAAGACTGTACAACTCCATGATCAGTTATTGCAACTGCACTATGTCCCCATTTTATTGCTTGTTTTATTATATCAGTTGCAGATGATACCCCATCCATTGCACTCATTTGAGTATGCATATGAAGTTCTACTCTTTTAGTCTCAGCATCATCAACAATTTTTTCTTCTTCCTTTTTTTCTCCTTCAATAATGTTATTCACCATTATAACAAGTTCATTTGAATACTCATCAATTTGTGGTCTACCTTGTACTTGTACAAAGCTTCCTTTTTTTAAGCGAGAACTAACTCCTTCAAATTGCTTTTTATTTAGAAACATTTTACAAGATATAGTGCTTGTATTATCGCATACATCAATAGTCATTATTATTTTCCCGTTTTTAGTTTCTTTTTCTTCTCTTTCAAAAATATATCCATCTATACAAGCCACATCTTGATTTTCATTTACATCTACAACTCTATCTCTTTTATCTGTTAATATATCTACACCATATATAACATTTTCTGGCTGTTCAAACTTTGCTCTTTCTTTATATTCTTTCTCTGCTTCAGTTAAAGCACGTTTAACAAATTTCTTTTTTTCAGTTTGATCTTTTTTTCCATTATCACTACTACTAGATGAAACAGTACTATTTACTGGAATATTTACTAATTCATTATATGATATAGTTCCTGGTTTATAGTCTAATTCTTCTTGTACAATGTTTTTATCATCATTAAATATAACATCAAATGATTTTCCATTTTTTGTTTCAATTTGCTTCTTCATATATTCATCTATTTTCTTTATTTTCATAAAGTTAGACATTGGTTTCATTAAAGTTATACTTACTTTTTCTTCTTCGTTATTTACATCTATTTTACAATTTTCAAATACATCTTGGGTATAATTATACTTTTTATTTAAGTCCCTTATTGCTCCTTTTATATCATTTTCTTCAATATCACAAGGCTCTCCTATGTATTTATAATTAACCTTAAAACTACTTAAATTATATGCTGTTTTTGCTTGCTGTTCAAAATCTTCAATATCTGCTAGTGCAATATTTAGATTACTTTTAGCATTTAGTATTACTGCATTTAATTTTTTTGAAAATTTTATTTCTTCTACATCTGCATTGCAAAAATCATTATATTGACTACTACAGTTTAAAAATACATCTTTTACTTTTTTATCCATTTTCTAAATACTACACCTCTTCTAAAATTACTTTTGGTATAATTATACTATTTTTTTTTATATTTGTCTAGAAAAAGTTATGGCACTTTTTAAAAACAAAAAAATGTATTTTTTAGTTTAAAAAGTATTAAAATAACTTTATAACTCACTTTAATTTTAAAAATTGACTTTTTCAAAAAAATATGTTAAAATATTACTATAACGTGAATATTATTTAACAAATATCATATAATAGTAACAAGGAGATGAAAAAAATGAATTGCTATAATATGGTTTTAGATTATATAAACAATATAGAAAAAGGCACACCAATTTTTATTGAGGAAGTAAAAGATTATGTTATTAAATTTTATAATAAAGAAGATAAAGAAAAAGTATTTAATAATGTAAAATCCATATTAAATAGGATGAATAAAGAAGGTATTATTCAAACAGCTTACAAAGGTATTTATTATATTCCAATAGAAAACATTTTTGGAAAAATGTTATTAGGTACTAGACAAATTATTCAATATAAATATTTAATGGACAAAAAAGGAAATATAAAAGGATATATTACAGGTGCTAAATTATTTAATGATGTTCATTTAACGACACAAGTTCCAAATGTAATTGATATAGCTACAAATGAATGCAAAAATTTTAATAAATACGAAAACAAAAATTTGAATGTGGTTATACGAAAACCAAAAATTACAGTTAGCAATGAAAATTATAAATATCTTCAACTATTTGATTTGATTGAAAATAAGGACAACATTGATATAGAAGCTCCAAACCAAGATGAAATTATTTATGATTTTATTACTGATAATAATTTAAATTTCGAAAAAATAATAAAGTTTGCTATGGATACAAAAAGCAGAAAGGTTATAAACAAAATACTTATCCTAGCAAGATAATAAAAAGGAGGTTATAAATGAATTTACATTTAAATACAGATTTATTTAGAGAATTTATAGACAACTTAAATGCAAGAACTGGTATTGATTATGATATTATAGAAAAAGACTATTATGTATGTAGTATATTAAAAGAATTATCAAAAAAACAAAATACACTACAGGCATATTTTAAAGGAGGAACTGCAATTTATAAGATATTAGATACAATGAATCGTTTTTCTGAAGATATAGATTTAACTGTAAAAGTTATTCAGGAAGATTCAAATAATAAGAACAAAAATAGATTAAAAGAATCTGCTTTAGGCTATAAAGTTCCTAGATTAGAGTTATCAAAAGATGAATGTATAAATAATAAGGGAAGTATTACAGGAATATATAGATACAATTCCATTTATGATATAAATAAAGACCCTTTGCATAGAGCGGGCATTATTCAAGTAGAAGCAACCTCTTTTACTGTTAGTGAGCCATATAAAACATATACTATAGAGCCACTTATATATAAATTATCTAATGAAAATGAAAAAGAAATATTAGATAAACAATTTGAAATATCTAAATTTAATATAAATATTATTAAACTCGAAAGAATGTTTATAGATAAAATATTTGCAACAGAATTTTATTATTTAAGAAATATGTATAAAGATGTTTCTAAACATTTATATGATATTTCAATATTATTTCAAAATGAAAATATAAAAAAATTTTTAAAAGATACAAAAGAAGTAGAAAAATTAGTTTCATATAAAAGGCAAGAAGAAAAAATCAGAATTGGTGGTATTGATAATAATATTAAAATAAGGGATTTTAATTATTTTAAATTAGATTTTAATAATGAACTTATTCAAGAATTTTATAATATGCAAAATAAATATGTTTTGGATGATAAATATAAAATTACAATAGATTATGCTAAAAATGTAATATCAGAAATATATAATTTTATAAAAAATATTTAGAAGAAAAATATAAAAACACATATAAAATAATTCAAACTTATTAAGTAACATTTAGTTTATTTCTCTTTCATATTATTACTATAAATAACAAATTATATAGCTCGTACATAAACTATTAATATGAAAGGAGGTAATTATGGACTTTACTAATTCATATGATTTAAATTTAAACTACAAATACCCATATGCTATATGCAACTCAAACAGAACTGATGGTATAAATAATATAGAAAATAATAGTACATATAGATTATCGCCACTAGATGAAGCAATAAATGAAATAAAAAAAGCAATTGAAGCTGAACAAGATGACGCAGTATTTTATTCTGTCTTGCTTTCACAAGCTCCTACAAAGCAAGATAAAATGGTAATTGAAAGCATAATAAATGATGAAAAAAAGCACAAAAAAATACTTAAAGAGTTATATGAAGAACTAACTAAAATGAATTCTCCACAAAGTACAATGTCAAGAACAAATAATTCTAGCACAATGTATATAGAAAATCTTGAAAAAGCTATGTTTGACGAATTAAAAGCTATTGAAAAATATAGAAAAATTATGGCTGCTATGCCTAATAAAGAAAAATA
>CANQLD010000031.1 GCA_947624625.1 uncultured Clostridia bacterium
AAAATTTGGTGTGGCAATTTATATGTATTTACACCAGTTCTATTTTCAGAATATGTTCCTTCCTTCAAGATTTTTTCGCACAAATCAATATATGATTTATCAAATTTTGACATTTTTTTCACCTCTTAAAATAACAATTTTTTAATATATTTTTTCTTAATTATTTTTATCTTTTGTTGAGTTTTTTTGATTTTTCATCATATTTTAACTCCTTTTAAAATTATACCATATTAATATTAATTTACAATATATAAATATTATTAATTTCATTATTTTTTGTAGTAGTTGATTTTATGTAAAATATGTGGTATAATATATGCATATAGTTTGAATAATGGAGGATGTCATGGATTTAAACGGATTATTTGGTATAGCATGGGAAAATATTTTTATAGGTTTACTTGGTGCAGCTATTGTTAGTTTTATAACCTATATATATGAATTTATAAAAAATAAATTAGTTGAAAAAAAGTTCCCACTAAGTGGTAAATATATAACTAATTATGAAGATATTGTTGATGGTAAACGTGTTGTTACGACTGCACTTGCAGAGTTAAAACAAAAGGGAAATAAAATTAAAGGAAAAACTTGGTTTAAAGATAGAACTTGGGTATTAAATGGAACTATAATGGATACAGGAAATATCTATGGTGTATATTATTCTGAAAGTCCTTGGGATAGAGGAATAGGAGAGTTTTTCTTATCAATTGATATGGATAGAAAAATGTTCGGTTTATGGTCAGGATATGATAGTGCTAATGATATAATAACTTCTGGTAAATACATTTTTAAACCAATCATAAATGATGTTGAAATTGTAGATTATAACAGAAGATATTCTTCTCAAATACTTAAAATATCTGATAATGAATTAGGAAAAGATTATTTTGATATAAAAGACTTAGATTTCTTTACAGATAGTAATACAACATCTTTTTGCAAAATTGCTGTAATAGACAAAAAAGTTGTAGGTTTTGCAATGAGTGTCGTTCTATCATTAAAAGAATTACTAGAATATCTAAAGTTGGATATCAAAGATTTACCAAAATTTATTGTGGCTTCAAAAAATATATGCGTAATAAAAACAGTATCTGTTGATAATAACTTTCACGGAATGGGCATAGGATATAAACTAGTGAAATCATTAATTGATGATGCAACTAACAATAATATAAGAGATTTTGCTTGTGTTGCGTGGAAAAGTGGAGATACAATTAATATTAAAGGAATATTAGAAGCTTTTGACTTTAATGCATATAAAGAAATAGAAAACTATTGGACTGAAGATAGTATAAAAGAAGGATTTCAATGTCCATCTTGTGGTAACCCTTGTCATTGCTCAGCCGTTATGTATTTTGGAACTTTTTAATAAGTTTATTTAAACTTTAAAATATACTTAATTATTCCTATTATATTCTTGCATATTTTCAAAAAAAATTATCTTTATATAAATTTTATGTTAAATGCACTTGATTTTTTATAATTTTTATGTTAGAATATTCGAGTAATGTAACTTATCAAATAACAAGGAGGTGCTAAAAAAGCAATGCCAAATATAAAATCAGCTAAAAAGAGAGTTAAGGTAATTGAAAAGAAAACTGCTCAAAATAGAGCAACAAAAAAAGCATATAAAGAAGCTGTTAAAGCTTTTGAAGAAGCAGTTAAAGATAATTCAAAAGAAAAGGAAGAATTATACAAAAAAGCTGTTAGCTTAGTAGATAAAGCTTGGTCTAAAGGTGTACTTGCAAGAAATACTGCAAGTCGTAAAAAAGCAAATCTTGCAAAAATGCTAAATAAGTAAAAATATTCTCTATACTTGTGTATAGAGATTTTTTATTTCATTATTCAAGATTATTTATTCTTCTTAATATTTTGTCTTTTGGTGTAAAAAAACTTGTTGTCAGTACAATCTTTTGTAAAGGATTAAAGTATCTTTTTATTAAAATTACATTTCTTGTATTAAAATTATAGCCTTTCTTTTTTAATGTATCACACATATACATTTTACAAGTAATACATTTTGCACTACATTTTTTATCTTTTTGATATTCACATAAATTCAGCTCTTTTTCGTATAGCACCCCAAACAACTTATTTTTATAATGATGGCAACACCCCATAGTACAATTCGTATCTCTTTTTGCAATGCATTTGTCATCCTTAAATCCACAAGCATTAGTTTTTACAACTCTATCATCTAGATAATCACATATACTATCATATAACTTTTCATACTTATCTTTTTTATAGTAAATATTTAATATATAAGCACTTGTTGTAACAAACTGTTCATAAGGAGAATTACCTGATTTTAAATAAATATACTTAATTTTATTCTTTATTTTTCTTATTCTTTCAAGCTTTTTTATACTACATACTAATTTATCAGATTGCTTTAGTGTTAACTTACCTCCCAAAAAATCAAAATAAAATACTATATATTTATATTCCCCATTATATCTTTTTATATAATCATATAATTTAGCCATTTCAACATTTTGATTATTAATATTAAACAAATCATATTTTAAACTATAATAAATAACTAAACTATTTTTCTTTATTTTTTCATACTTTTCTTTGTTTATGATATATTCTTCCACAAATATTCCCCTCTAGCAAAATTATACCATATACATAAAATTAGTCAATTAGCAAACTAGTAATAAATTTGATAATTGACTATATTATTAAATTTCTTTATTTAAATTATTTTGTATAAGTAAATCATTACTTTTCTTATTTATTAAATTTCGAATATATATTGTAATAGTTACAAGTAGTATAAATGTTCCTAAAGTAATTCCTACAATATATGGAATATATTTTAAAATAAATTCAGTTGCAAAACTTGAATTTTCAAATATATAATTTGATAATACAACTATTAAAATCCCAAGTAAGGTAGGAATTAACTCTTGTGATTTTAAATTCTTAGTTACTTTTTTTATACTTTTACTACATATATACACAATTAATGTTAAAAATATAAACATACTAAAGACATTTTGAAGAGCTAGAGTATTTTCAATTCTTTCTATTATATCAAATAAAGAAAATTTCTTTAGCACCATATATTCTGGATATTTGTATATTGAAACAACTTCATAGCCAAGAACTCCCATTATAATAAGAAAGATTAAAAAAACAATAATTGAACTTATAACATACATAATAGTGCTATTTCTTACAATATGTTCTTTATTCTTAACTAGTTTTGTAGGTATTATAGTAAGTAAAAATAGTGGCAGTACACCAAATACCACATATTCCAAGCCTCCCACTATTATAGGTTTTGTTCCATTTGAAACAATTGGCAGTAAATTATTATAATCAAATTCTGAAATAATACCAATGCAAGATAGCAAAAATAATCCTAAATTTACTATAAATATTGTTTGACCTATTCTACTTATTGTAGCAATACTTTTTGAGGCAGCATATATTACAACAGTTATTAATAATATTTTTACATATAAACTACTTGTATCAGGAATATACTGTGTATCTAAAAACAAAGCCAAATTATATAGTATCAATGTAGCAAATAGAATAAGAGCTATATTTAATATAACATTAATTATTGTACCTATCACATTTCCAAAAAGTGATAAATTTAAATCAATTATATCTTCACCACCGCTATTTCTTAATATATACATTATAAGAAAAAATGGTATTATTCCTATTATACAACCTAGTGCAACACTTATATATGCATCTACCTTTGCTACACTAAATATATTGTAACTTGCCATACCTAAAAAACAAGAGTATATTAAAGGAAAAACAAAACTTGAAACTCCAAGTCCTTGTATTTTATCTGAGTCATTTATTTTTTCCGTGTCTATATCATTTTCTGTGTTTACCATTTTTTATTTATACCTCCATCATTTGGAAAAGATACATCAACCTTAATATTCGTTTCAATGTTTTTAAATATATCTTTATAAAATACATCTTCAACTTTTTTATACTCTTTATTTAGTTTTTCCCTAAATATTTTTCCATAGCCCATTAAATCAGAATTATATTCATTTGTACATTTATCAACATATTGTTTAATATATGTATATAATTCTTGTGATATAAGTTTCTCATATTCTTCGATACTTCTATAATCTACATTTCCAAGTTTTTTACCTGTTTCAGCAATATTACAAATTCCTTTTACTTCAATATCCATTATATATTTACCATTTTCATATTTTGGAGTTAACTTTGCATTACATTGCACAAATTCTGCTACAAGTTTATCTTTATCTTTTATCTCCATAATTCCACTTTTAAATTTATTTCTTAAAATTGTATAAGCCATACTTTCTTCTTTTGTCATATACCCCTTAAATTCGTTATCTTTAAAATATGCTAAAGTATCAACTAATATTTTTTCATTTTCCTCAGTACTACTAGAAGAACTTCCATTTTCTTGACTTCCACCAGTTGCTCCACTATTTTCTTCACTTGAGTCTTCTGAGCTTCCTTCTTCACTTCCCTCTGATTTTACAACTACAATACTTGGCATAACAACTTCTTCGCCTTCTTCAAGCAAATTTTCTAAAGTGTTATCTAAAAGATTTTCTGTAGTAATTCCCATATATCTATTACTTGCTTTTATACTTTTTACTATATTTTCTGTTGGTATTTCTTCTGCTTGAACTTTTACTTGCAAAGCTTCACTTGGACTTGTTCCCTTAGAAATAACAAACAAAAAATCATTACTTCCCTCGTTATCTCTAATAAAAAAATCTAATGCATTAGCTAAGTCTTTCTTTGCAACTTCTTCAGATATTAATAACAATTCCATATGTGCTAAATATAACCTTTTGGGTGATTCAAGTATCATACTCCTAATAGCCTCTTGAACGGAAGAAGCAGTTTTTTCATATACAATCATTTTGTTACTTGCAGAAGAAGAACTACTTCCACTATCTTGCTTTTCAGGATTAAGAACAATTGCAGAAACTTTGAAATTTCCATCTTCTTTATCTATACCTATAGCAGATACAATTGCTAAATCATTTAACTCTCTTGAATTATTAAGGCCATTAAGTAATATCATTGCAATTATAATAACAATTAATTTATATCTCATAAATTATTACCTCTATTTACCTTGTATTTAGTCATATTATTTGTTAATATTCTTTCCCTATACTTATTTTCAGATATATTTTCTCTCTTTAAAAAACGGTTTTTAAGTGTTTTAAAATTAATTGGAGATACTGGATAAGAATATGGTTTTGTAAAACTACTAGTAGCAGATACTTTGGTTATTAAAAATAATGTAGCAACTCCAACACCAATAAGACCCGCAAGACTTGCAAATACTAAAAATATAAGTCTCCATATTCTAAGAGAATTACTCATATTAATATCTGGGAACATCAATCCTGAAATTGTAGTTATTGCTATAACAATTATCATAATTGGAGAAACAATTCCCGCACTTACTGCTGCATCTCCAAGAATTAATGCACCTACAATAGAAAGTGTATTTCCTGCAGCATTTGGTACTCTATAATCTCCTTCTCTTAATATTTCAAAAGAAAGTATCATAAGTATTGCCTCAAAAAATGCTGGAAATGGCACACCTTTTCTTTGAGATACAAAAGAAAGTAATAATTCAGTAGGTATAGCTTCTTGATTAAATGTTATAAGAGAAATATATACTGCTGGTGTAAATATAGTTATAAAAAAAGCTATATATCTTACTATTTTAGTTATTGTGACATCCTGACTTTTTTGATAATAGTCGTCCATATTATTTATAAAATCTTCCATAAAAGCAGGAAGTACTAAAGTAAATGGACTATTTTCAACAACAATTGCAATTCTTCCTTCTAAAAGATATAGTGAAACTAAATCAGGTCTTTCTGTGCTTATCATTGTTGGAAAAGCACTTTTATTTGAGCTTTCAAGTATTTCAAGAATATAATTACTATCAAGTATTGCGTCAATATCTATTTTTTTTAGCCTCTTTTTTATATCTAATACAAGCTCTCCTTTTGCTATATCAGATATATAAAGTACACCTACTTTGGTTTTGCTACGTCTTCCAATTTTGCTTTCGTCTAGCACTAATTTTTCAGTCTTTATTCTTTTTCTTATCAATGCAAGATTTGTTTGGTAATTTTCAGTAAATGAATCTTTTGGCCCTTTTATAGTGTTTTCTGTCATAGGTGTGCTTATTGCCCTATCAATAGTCCCCTTTGTTTCTACTACTAATATATCTCTATTTCGTATAATACAAGTAAAGCCAGAATAAATATAATAAAAAATATCTTCAGAGCTTAAATCTATTTTTTTTACTTTGCTTATTGAAATTTTTTTACTTAAAGCATCTATAATATCTTCTATACTTATCTCATTATTTGGGCACTTTTTGTTTAAATTATCATATACTCTTTGCTTTTTATTTATTTTTGTTTTTTCTACATTTAGACTTTCATCAATATAATTATCAAGTTCATTTGCAATTTCTTTTAAATTTGTGTTAGTTTTGTAATCATCAGAAATTGTTATAATACTTTTTACTACAAAATTTGAGATAATATCTGTATCTGTTAGAGCTTCGTTATACACAGCATATATTGTTTCATTTAATACTTTTATTTCTCTATATACCATATCAGGACTATCAAAAGTGCTTTCTTTTATATACTTAATTACATCTTCTGTAGTTTTTAAATTTTGTATCTTTTCTTCAATTTGTTCCATAATTTTCACCTTAATTTTATTATGAAACTTTTATTATTTGATTATTCAAAAAATTGACTTTTAAAAATAACTATGATATACTTAGCTCACAAAAAAATAAATTAAAGATTTATTAATCAAAAAGGAGAGATAAAAATGAAGGAATTGGTATTTGTAACTCATAACAAAGGAAAAATTGCAACCGCTATGAAATATCTAAACGACGTAAATTTTGAAATTTTCGAATATGAACTTGATGAACCAAGAAGTGACGACATTACATATATTTCAAAATATAAAGTAATGGAAGCATACAAATTAGTAAAAAAGCCTTGTATCTCCCTTGATGCTGGCTTTTGGATTGATGCATTAAATGGTTTTCCAAGAGCTTTTGTAAATTTTGCTCTTGATACAATTGGCATTGATGGAATTTTGAAATTAATGGAAGGACAAAAAAATAGGACTTGTAAATTTACTGAGTGTCTGTCATATTATGATGGCAAAGAATTAAATCAATTTATGGGCTATGATGTTGGAACAATTGCAACAAAAAAGCTTGGAACTGATTCAAATAAAAAGTGGTCAGACCTTTGGTATATTTACATCCCATATAATTATGATGTAACACTTGCACAAATGTCAGAAGAAACTCGTGAAAATAGGGTAAGATATAAATCTGTTGATGCAATTTCAGAATTTGCCAAATGGTATAAATCTGGTATGAACAAATAACAAATAATGAGAATATTATATGGTTTTTTAACTATATAATATTCTCATTTTGCTATAACTAATTATATTATATTTTTAATATTTCCAATTAAATACAGTGGTATATTTTTCATCCAGCTTTCTTCTCTATAATTTGCCATAGAAGTCCTAACATTTATACTAGTTCCATACTTTTCTACAAATGACTTTAAACTTTTTGACTGTAAATTTTCATTTGATTTTACCTCAATTGGAATATTATTATCATTTATTTGAATAATATAATCTAACTCTGCTTTTCCATTTTTGGCACTCCAATAAAATATATTAGTATCCAAGTTAGATTTTAACTCTGTTAATACATACTGCTCTGTAAGTGCTCCTTTAAACTCCACAAACATAGAACTATCATCCATAATCGTTTTTATATCTAAATCGGCCATTGCACATAACAAGCCCACATCTAAAACATATAATTTAAAAGCATTGAAATCTTGATATGCAGATAGTGGAATTTTACAAGTATTAACTCTTACTACTTGATAAATAAGTCCACAATCAATTAACCAAGAAAGTGCCAGTTCATATTCTTTAGCTCTTGCTCCTTCCTTAACAAGACCATAAATAAATTTTTTATTTTCTTTTGCAAGTTGAGTAGGTATATTATTAAATAGTTGCCTAATTCTAGGTACTATGTTATTTGGTGCGTGTTTTGAAAAATCTTGTTCATATGCATCAAGCAATTTTTTCTGTATTTGTCTTACTTCAATATAATCCTTTTTTTCTACAAAAGAAGCAACTACTTCAGGCATACCTCCAATATACATATATTGTTTTAAATAGTCTTTTAATTTTCCTGAAAATACATTAATTAGTTCTATATCATTTTTATTTATTAAATTTACTAATTCTTTTTCTCCTAATGCATCTAAAAATTCATAAAAATTCAATGGATATAAATCTACAAAATCCACCTTTCCAACTGGAAATGAAGTTCCACTATGCATTGCTACTCCAAGAAGAGAACCCGCTGCTACAATATGATACTCATTTGCATTTTCAAAAAAATATTTTAGAGATGTCAATGCTTTTGGGACTTCTTGTATTTCATCAAATATTAAAAGTGTGTCTCCTTTAGTTATATTTACACCTGTTTCTATTTTTAATCCTTGTATTATTCTATCTATATCGAAGTCACTTGAAAATAGTTGTTCCATTTTTGTATTTGAATCAAAATTTATATATGCAGTTTTTTCAAAATACTTTGCTCCAAATTCCTTCATTAACCAAGTCTTTCCAACCTGTCTAGCTCCACGTATAATTAATGGTTTTCTATTTTTTTTATCCTTCCATTTTTTTAATTCTTCAATTTTACTTCTATACATATAACTCACCTATATATATTATACATTATATTTTTGCAAAAGTCAAACGACTTTTTGTATAAATTATACAAAAATAAGAACGACTTTTGAGCCGCTCATAAAATATCATAATATATTTCTTACATCATAGTAGAAATTGCAATAAGCATATGCACGAATGTTAATATCACATCTGCTGCACCAATAACTAAACCTAATACAGACATCCATTTGTAAGCTCCATTTCCTTTACTAGATTGTATAATTCCAATAACTCCTGATATTATAGCTAATGTTCCAAATATAAAGCCTAAATAAAAAACACCAATTAACGAAAAAATAATGCTAAAAATACCAAAGATACTTATTTTACTTGAATTATTATTTACATTTTTACTTTGCATAATATTATTTAATCCTCCTACAATATATTTTCATTTTATTATATAACTTTAATATTGTCAAACTATTCAATAATATTAATACTTTTTGAAAGTGTATCATCAAATATATTTATTATTTTAGTTTTATTTGATATAGTAAAAGCAGGACGAACTCCAAGTCTTGCATCTGTACCTGTATATGTGATACTTCCTCCATATCCTACATTATAAAAAGCAGAGTTATTAGAAGTAGATGTTCTTGTCCAATATGGACTTTCCATACTAACATCATTTGTCGCACTTCTATTAGTATCATTAAAATATTTTAATCTCATTTTATTTTCTGTTTTATTATCGTTATCACGTGCATAATCTGAATTTAACTCTGTAACTGACAATACAAAAAATTTCCTATTAATTTCATAATTACTATATGTTCCAATACTAAAATCGGAAAAACTTAAACTTGTATTTACTATTTTATCTAATAAATCATTTTCAAATCTTTTTATAAAATTATCACTTAAAAATTTATCTACTTCCGTATCATAATAGTACATATTGCCAGACATTGGCAGCCAATCATTATCCACTTTATCAGTTGCAATTGTTCCATTTAATTCCTCAGTATAACCATTTTCTCCACCTATAACATTTTTTCTTAATAACAGAGCATTTCCTGTTTTATTATAATTATATGTTAAAACTAAATATGGTATATATTTATCACTTTCCTTAATATAAACTGTATAATCTTTATCTCTATTATAATCATATGCAATATATCCTATAGTGTTTTCGTCAAATTTTGGAATACTTATATAATACATAAATACTGATATTCCTATAATTATAAATAAAATTAAAAGTGCTATTTTATAATTAATTTTTTTGTTACTTTTTATTATCTTTTTAATTAACAGCATAATGCCATAAATGACCCACATCAATAATATTATTATAATAGCTACAATAATACAATAAATACATATAGCTGGTATACTAAGATACCCAATCATCCCTATAATATCATTATACTTTCCACTTGGTAAATTTGCAATTTCATTGCTAAAACAAAAAGAAACTAAAATTCCACCAAGTATCCCTAATAATAAAATAATAATTGATATAATTAATAATTTTTTATTCATAACTATTCTCCAAATTATTACTATCTATATTCCAAATTAAAATCTTATGACCTAAATAATCACACATATATACCTTTTCACATTTTATATTATTTAAATCAAGCTTTAATCCTACATATTTTTCGCTACTTTCTTTATTTAAATATACATTATTTTCAAACTGGTTGTTATACGACTCTTTTTTAACAGTGTAATAATAACCCTCTTTATCAAAGAAATAAAAGTTATATACACTGTCACTTAATTTTTCTATATTAAACTCTATATTTTCTACATTTGCAAAATTACTTATATTAAAAACATTTGATATATTAGTTAAGATTACATTTGCTATCGGCATAAAAAATAGTATTATCATTATTATTAGTAAAACTTTTATATTTTTCTTTTTAACTTTATTACTTAATAATATAAAAAGTAAACTAGCTACAATTATTACACATACTACTGGAATTAACATTAAGAAAAAGCTCCAAACCCCACTATCCATAAATTTTCCTCCATACTATATACTAAAATTTTATAATAAAATTATTTTTTTGTAAATAAAATAAAAAAATATTTAAAAAAGCAGTCACATTTTAGTAACTGCTTTTATCTATTACTTTATTTCTTTTACTTCAAATCCTGCCTCTTTAATTACATCCTCTATTTTGCTATTTTCAATATCACTATTTGATTTAATAACTGCTTTCTTATCTTCTAAGCTAACATCAACAAAAACAACTCCTTCAATGCTATTTAATGCTTTTTCAACAGTCATTTTGCAATGATTACATTGCATACCTTCAATATACACTACTTTTTCTTTTAAATCCATCTTTTCTTCCTCCTTATATTTAACTTTAAAACTTCTAAGCCTTAATGCATTTGTAACTACACAAACTGAACTTAAACTCATAGCTGCAGCTGCAAGCATAGGACTTAGACTTATATCAAATGGTAGATATAACACTCCTGCAGCAATTGGAATTAAAATAATATTATATGCAAATGCCCAAAACAAATTTAATTTTATATTTCCAATTACTGCCTTACTTAAATCAACTAAAGTAATTATATCTAGCAAGCTATTTTTCATAAGTACCACATCAGCAGACTCAACTGCAATATCTGTACCTGAAGAAATTGCAACACCTACATCAGCACTTACAAGTGCTATACTATCATTTATTCCATCTCCAACAAAAGCAACTTTTTTTCCTTCACTTTGTAATTTTCTTACCACATCTTGTTTTTCTTGTGGCAACACTTCTGAAACAATATTATCTATGCCAACTTCTTTACCAATAGTTTGAGCTACTTTCTTGTTATCACCAGTTACCATCATAACATTTATATTTCTTTTTTTAAGTTCTTTTATAGCAGTATAGCTTGTATCTTTTATATTATCTGCAATAGTAATAATACCAAGTAAACTTTTGCTATCTGCAAAGTAAATAACGGTCTTTCCTTGACTTAAAAATTTTTGTGCCTCTTTATCAACATTTTCCACATTTATATTGTTATCTTTCATAAAAATAGTATTGCCTGCAAAATATTTACTGCCATCTATTATACCAGATACTCCTCTACCTGATACATATTTAAACTCTTTAACATCTAAAAGTTCCATATTTTGCTCTTTTGCCATATCTAAAATTGCATTTGCAATTAAATGTTCAGAATTTCTTTCAAGACTTGCAATATATTTTAATATATCTATATCACCTGCAACATTAATAACATCAGTTACTTTTATATTTCCTTCAGTTATAGTACCTGTCTTATCTAAAACAACGGTATCAACTAAATGCATAGTTTCTAAACTTTCAGCTGATTTTATAAGTATACCCTCTTTTGCTCCTCTACCTGTTCCAACCATTATAGCAACAGGTGTTGCAAGTCCAAGTGCACAAGGACAAGATATTACAAGTACAGAGATTGCAAAATTTAATGCATCAGTTACATTTTGTCCACTAAGTATCCAAACTAAAAAAGTAATAAGTGCAACTGCTATTACAACTGGTACAAATACCCCACTTACCTTATCTGCAAGTTTGGAAATAGGAGCTTTAGAATTACTTGCCTCTTCAACCAGCTTAATAATTTGTGATAAAGTTGTATCTTTGCCAACTTTTGTAGCTTTTATTTCAATATATCCATTTTTATTTGTTGTTCCAGAAATAACTTTATCTCCAATTTCTTTTTTTATAGGTATGCTTTCTCCAGTTATACTTGATTCATCTACAAAAGTGCTACCTTTATTTACTACTCCATCAACTGCAATATTATTTCCTGGTTTTATAACTAAAATATCATTTACTAGTATATCTTCAACTTTTATTTCTATTTCTTTGCCATCTCTAATTACAACTGCAGTGCTTGGTACTAAGTTTATAAGTTTACTAATTGCTTCCGTAGTTTTACCTTTAGACTTTGTTTCTAAAAACTTTCCTAATGTAATTAGTGTAAGTATCATAGCAGAAGATTCAAAATATAGATTAGAAGAATAGTTATTTACCATATCATAATTTAAATGACCAAGTCCATATCCTATCATAAATATAGCAAATATTCCCCATATACAAGAAATACTACTACCAAGTGCTATAAGGGAATCCATATTAGGACTTCCTTTAAAGAGTTTCTTAAAACCAACAATAAAATATTTTCTATTAACATATATTATTGGAAGTAATAACAAAAATTGTGTAAATGAATATATTAAAGTATTTTCTGTACCATCAAATAATATTTGTATAAAATAAGGTGTAGGTATTTTAAAAAGCATATACAACATATGATGCATTGATACATACATAAGAGGTATAAGGAAACAAATTGAGATAATAAATCTTTTTTTCATAGATTTTATTTCATTATCAATATTATTAACTTTAGATACATCCTCTTTTTTTGTTTCATTATCACTTACACTTGCGTCATATCCTGCTTCTATTACGGCACTAATAATACTTTCGTTATTTGTAGTATTTTCATCATATTCAACTATCATATTATTTGATAGTAAATTTACATTTACACTTTTTACACCACTTACTTTAGAAACTGCCTTTTCTACATGTGCAGAACAACTACTACAAGTCATCCCCAAAACATTAAACTTAACTTTTTTAATCACAAACTCACCTTCTTACTGTAGCTTTTTTACAAGATCCATAACTTCATCTATTATTTCAAGATTATCTTCTTTAATATCTCGTACTACACAAGTTCTAAGATGTCTATCTAATATATTATTTCCCAAACTTTTTAAAGCATTAGTAATAGCAGTAATTTGTATCAATATATCATTGCAATATCTATCTTCTTTAATCATTTGATTTATTCCTCTAACTTGCCCTTCTATAATGTTTAATCTCTTTATTAATTTATTTTTTTCTTCATCACTTCTATATGTAACTTTATTACTACACATTTTACAGTTTTGCTTATCCACTATAATCACCATAATAATTATATACCCCTATGGGGTATATTGTCAAGTAAATTATATATAAAATATGTTATAATAAATTAATTAGAATTCTATTATTTTTTCATAACTTAAATCAGATTTACCAAAATGTCCATAATTTGTAGTATTTTTGTAAATAGGATCAAGCAAATTTAATTCGTTAATTATACCATTAGGTGTTAAATCAAATTTATCTTCTATTTTTTCAAGTATTTTTTCTTCTTCTATCATATTAGTACCAAAAGTATCAATGTATATTGCAACAGGCTTTGCAACTCCAATTGCATACGCAAGTTGAATTTCACATTTTTTTGCATATTTATTTGCAACTACATTTTTGGCAATATATCTTGCCATATATGAAGCTGACCTATCAACCTTTGTTGCATCTTTACCAGAGAAAGCACCACCACCGTGTCTTGCATATCCTCCATAAGTATCAACAATTATTTTTCTGCCAGTAAGCCCACTATCTCCAAGTGGACCTCCTATTACAAATCTCCCTGTTGGATTAATAAAATATTTAGTATCTATATCTAGTAATTCTTTAGGAACTACCTCTTTAACAACTTTTTCTATTATATCTTTTCTTAAAGTACCCATATCAACACTTTCTAAATGTTGTGTTGATACAATTACTGTATCTACTCTTAAAGGTATGTCATCTTCATATTCAACTGTTACTTGAACTTTACCATCAGGCCTTAAATAATCTATAATTCCTTCTTTTCTAGCTTTTGTAAGTCTTCTTGCAAGTTTATGTGCAAGTATAATAGGTAGAGGCATATATTCTTCTGTTTCATCACAAGCAAATCCAAATATAATACCTTGGTCTCCTGCACCTTGTAAATTTTGCAAACTTCCCTCTTTAGTTTCAAGTGAGTTATCAACTCCTAGTGCAATATCTTCTGATTGTTTAGATATATTTACTCTAACATTACATTTTTCATAGTCGATATCTAAATTTTCATTATCGTACCCCACTTCTTTTATAACATCCTTTACAACTTTTTCAATATCTACATTTGCTTGTGATGTTATTTCTCCTGTAACATATATTTCTCCTTTTGAAGCTACAGTTTCACAAGCAACTCTTGAATTCTTGTCCTTACTTAAATACGCATCAAGTATACTATCAGATATATAATCACAAAGTTTATCTGGATGTCCTTCAGTAACACTTTCAGATGTAAAAAATTTTCTCATAACTTATCATTCCTTTCTTTAAAATATATACTACCATAACAACAAAAAACCTTTGTAGTATAAAAACATACAAAGGTTAATAATCATATTTTTTAATCATCATCCAAAGTAGTTTCATACTTTGTCGGTATTAGCACCTTATTTTTTAACAGGTTGCTGTGGAGTCATAAAGCCGATTCTCTCGTCCACTCTTGATAATATATATTTTTTTCTTTAACTAGTATAATATTTTTT
>CANQLD010000032.1 GCA_947624625.1 uncultured Clostridia bacterium
TGTATGTATGTATGTATGTATGTATGTATGTATGTATAGTGTATTCATATTTTTCGCTCCTTTAGTTTACATATTTTGTTTGTTGCATATTAACCTCTAAATTTATTCTACTATATTTTTTATTTTTTTGCAACAATTAATTAATATATGTTTTATAATTTTCCTTATTGTACAAAAAAGGAATAAAACGGCATATTCACACCACCTTATTCCTTTAAAACAAGTTTTAAATCATCACCAAAGTAACCAATCTCATTTTCTTTTCCAAACCTTTTACAGTTTGTTATTCTGTTATAAAAAACAGGGATAGGATCAACAAAACCGTCCGTTGACTCCTTTAATTGATAAAAGATTGGAGTATCTGACAGCTTTTTTAGTCCTTCTTCGTCGACTTCATAAGAATATTTTTCCTTTTCGTTAATTCTCAAAACTCCTATTTTTTGATTATTCAAATAAACATCATATACCTTCATTTCATACACCTCCTTATTAAAGTTTGATTATACCACACAATAACACTATTCTATTATACCACATATTTTATGTAATGTCAAGTGCGTATAATCTATATTTCCATATCACTTTTTTCGTCAAGGTCTTTTGCTTCAAATTCCGCTTCTTCCATATCGAGGTCAAGACCTAAGTAATATGAAATTTGTTCTTTTCTTTCCTCAAAAGTTTTTCTAGCCATTTCTTTAACACATTTTGGAAGTGGAGCTTTTATATCTTTTTCTACTTCAGCAATTGCTTTAGTTATATCTAAATTCATACATTTTGATGTTATAAAATCATAAATTTGAGGATAATCTTCTAAATAATCCAATGTCATTTCCCAAGCACTTTCTTTTTCTTCAGGGCATACATTACTTTTAAGCATAGAAAAGAAATCATTTTCATCCTTTTCTTCTTGTTCTTCCTCTTCGATTATAACAGCAATTCTAGGGTCTTGAACTTTTGCCATTTCAGCTACCTTAGTAATACTTTGAGTAATTTTCTCCATACTAGAAAAAGATATATCTATTGCAAGTGAGTTTTCCCTATCAAAAATTTTAGAAAGCGAAATTGTTTTATTTCCCTCACTATCTACTCCTTCAAGAAATCCTATATTTTCAGTATGATTATCTGTTGCCATACAAAATATATCAAATACAAGTAATTTATTTAATGAGTTAATTACTTCTTTTACATTACTAGATGGAATATCTGATTTTTTTAAAGCTTCAAAAAGCTTGTCGTGTACAAATTCTATATCAGTTATATCTTCATAACCTGCACTACAACTTTTGTCATCCCCAATATAATCTCTAAGAGTTTTTAAACTAGTATTTTTTTCTCTAACATCTCTTGAATATATTCCTTTTTTCCCTTTATACATAATTAAATCTGTTTGTGCAGTATCTAGACATGCTTGACTTGCTAGTTTATTATATATAAGGTCTGCATAAACAATACCATACTGCTCCTCATTATCAGCTTGTATATCAGGCTCTGTTTTAAGCAATATTTTTGTACCATCTTCTAAAGTTATCCAGTCTTTTACTCTATCAACATTACCCACAACTTCTCTTTCAACAGATGTATCATTTTCTGCAAAAAATTTGTCCATATCAATAAAGCCATTTTCATTTCTATATTTCTCTAAACTTTCTATTGTAACTAAATTATTTCCCATATATTTACCTCATATCATTTTTTGTTATTTTCGTCATATTCTTTTAAATACATTTTTACATATTCTATATCAGACAAATATGGCTCAAGTCCTGTCCCGAACTTTTTGAGCTTTTTCATTTCCCTTTCCTGCTACTAATATAATAGAGTTAGAATAATTTTCTTTTGCATAAGATATAGCACTTTTAATTGCAACTTTTCTATCTTCTATTATTTCGTATGGTTTGTTATATTCTTCTATATATTTAGCTATTTCTTTGCAAATTGTATTAACATTTTCATAAGCTGGATCATCTGCAGTTAAATATATCATATCAGAATTTTTTCCTGACTCTATTCCTAAATCTCTTCTTCTTATATATGCTTTATTTCCAGGACAACCAAAAACAGTTATTATTTTTCTATCTGGATATTCATTTTTTGTAGATTCGTATAACTTTTGAAAGCTTAATTTATTATGTGCATAATCAACAATTGCAATTATTCTTTTGTCATTTGTGCTATATATCTCCATTCTACCTGGTATTTTAGCATTTTCTAAAGCAGATATCATATACTTTACAGGAATATTCATTTTATCTGCTACACATATAGCTGCAAGTGCATTTTCAATATTAAACAGTCCAGGCATATTAAGAACAAATTTTTCATCAAAATTTTTGCATTTTACTCTAAATTCAGTTGAAAGCTCATTTTTTTGTATATCATAAGCATAATAACAAGCATTTTTATCTTTAAGTGAAAAAGTAAGTACTTCTTTAGAATCTTCTTTTGCTTTTTCTAAAATTCTTTCACTATAGTTTGCGTCTAAATTTACACAAGCAGTTTTACACTTTTTAAATAACATTAATTTCGAATTAAAATAATCTTCAAAGTTAGGATGTTCAACTTGGCTTATATGATCCTCAGATATATTTAAAAATAATCCTATATCATAATCTAACGAATACACTCTTCCAACTTTTAGTGCTTGTGAAGATACTTCCATAACTACATTTTCTATACCACTTTTAATACAATTATTTAAGTGGTTATACATATCTAAAGACTCAGGTGTTGTAATATGCGAATCAAACTCCTCTACTCCATCATAAGTTTTTATAGAAGAGATTATTGCAGTATCTTTTTTTCCTTTTGCTTTTGCATACTCGTCTAATATATATTTAATATAGAAAGAAGTAGTTGATTTCCCTTTTGTACCTGTTATTCCAACTACATTTAATTTTTCACTACTATAATTATAGTATAATTTTGAAACAATGCTTAAAGCAATAAATGCATCTTTAACTATTATACAAGGAATAGATACATCATATTTTTTTTGACTAATATATATAAATGCACCGCTATTTACTGCATCAGATAAATACTCTTCTTTAAAATTATCTAAAAAGCCTTTGCAAACAAACATAGAATTTGCTTTTGCCTCTTTAGAGTTATATGTAAGAAGCTCTACTTCTTTTTTCTTAATATCTTCATCTAAATTTATTGTTTCAACTACTTGATTATTTAGATTTAACACATCTAAATAATCTTTTACTGTAAAATATTTCATTATAGCACCTCTTTTTTATTGATTATACAATATCTATAGTATAAAATCAAGGAAATAATTAAAAAGTAGAATCAAACGACTCTACTTTTATTTTAAATATTTACTGCAATAAAAATCATTATCTGTAATATTTTCTTCTATAGTTTCAAAAATATAATCTACTTTATTTCGTATTTTTTGTCCTTTATTTAAATAGTTTTGTTTTACATCCATAATCATAAGCTCTGCAAATATCTCAGCTCTATCTTCTTTTTCTGTTGCTTTAGAGTATCTTGTAACAAAGTAATAATCATTATCTAGCGACATAGCTTTTTGCATATCTTCTTCATTATATACATACTTTTTATCAATTTTTGATGTATCTTCAGTATATCTAAAATTATTTGGATTTAATTTATTCCAATTTTCATATAGGAAATCTTCTTTTTTATTCATATAATACTCTATTACGTGATACATTTCGTGATGGAATGCTCTTTCAAGTTTTTCTGTATTACTAACGTATATTCTATACTCGTCTAAATTATTTCTTGAAGCAAGAGCTAAGTTATTATTGTCAAAATGGTCCACAAGCATTATATATGTTGGGTTTTCCTTTGAAAGTGTCATATTAAACACTTCTTTTGGGTATTTATCTAATGCATCATAAATAACCTTTAAATTATTATTAATAATATACTTGTTATCTTGTTCTGTAGCTTCAAGCCTTTTAGCAAAAGGTGCTACATCTTTTCCATACAGTACATTTATACCAAAGTCATTTTTTATATTCCTAATTAAAAGTTCATTTTCATCTTCAATACTTAAGACTTCCGTTTCAAGAGAGAGTACCTCTGATGAAGCCTCATTATTTAAAGGAATTTTAACTGATTTCAAGAATATAAATGTCGCTACAACAAATGGAATAAGTAGCAGAATATCCGTTATTATGGATAATCTTTTATGCTCACTTTTATGCTCCAAACTATTTTGTTCTGACATTTTTTTCCTCCGTTTTTTATTTTGAATCTATATATTCAATTGATAGTGCTTTTAAAATATATAAATATGGTTCTTCATTTTGAGTTAATATATTTTTTTCATAGCCTTCCATATATATACTTGATACTAATATATCATTTGTTTGATTTTCATTACTTAAACTTATTTGCAATTCTTCTACATCTTTGTATATCTCGCATGTCTTTATATCTGCTATAAACGATACTATTTGTTTTGCAAATATCTCTTGCTCATTTTTATCAACATTTTCCACTTTTTTATCTAATATTATCTTTACTTTTTCTTTTTCTAAATATTCTATACTAATTTGTAAGTCTTTATATTTATCTGTATAATTATTTTCTTCTAGATATGTATTTAATTTTTCTTTTATTTTATTTATATTTTTTGCTAAAATTTTTTCCTTATACTCGTCTTTTACAATATTTTTGTTTTTTAAATATACTGTAAAATTACTTATACTATCATCTTGTTTATTTAAAACTTTAAATATATAACTTCTATTAAAGCCCATTGTATAAACTGCATCTACTATTTCAAAATCTTCTTTTAAGTCATAACTTTCTTCTATATACTTATCTACAGAATTTTTACATTTTATATAATCAAATAAATTTCCATTTGTAAATATACTTATATTTAGTGTTATTATTAAAATAACAAAAGTTATAACATATACTTCTATTGCTCCTTTGTTAAACCTTGCTTTTTTAGTACTAGCATTTACTATCTTTTTATATGTTTTTAATAAATATGTACCTAAAAGTTCTCCAAGTGCAATATCAAGTCCTAACAAAAAGCTATATAATATGTTTTCTATAATGTTCATTTGTCCTTTTGTATATACCATACAAATAGACACAATTACTCCAAATACCGTTGTTACTATTTCTCTTTTAAACAAACATTTTCCAACAATTCCAAGTATTACAAGTAGAGGTATAAAGCTAAAATATATTGTGCCATATACTTTGCAAAAGATAACTACAATTATAGCTACAATATATACTATTGCCTCGAAATATTGAATTTGTTTCTTACTAAAAATAGATTTTTTTGCCATTTTACCACCTATTTAATTCTTATATAATAATTTTATACTAAAAAAAAACATTTTTCAACATATTTAATATATCAAAAAAAGTTAAATGTTTAAGTATAAAATTTACTCTAACATTTAACTTTTATATCACTTTTACATTTCTATATCCTGTGTATCAGGTGCTTGTATATTAGGTTGTTCTATAGCAGGATTTTCTTTTTCTTTAATATCATTTTTTGTAATTTCTTCTTCATTATTTGTTTTTGACTTAAGATCTGATAAAAATTTACTATCAGATGCATCTTCTCTACTATTTTGAATTTCTCTAGATTTATAGATTTTCTTTGGTACTTCTTCTTTAGTCTTCGGAAGTTCAATATTATCAAGACTTGCTTCCTTAATAGATTTTGCCATAAAACCATATACTTCTTCTGCATTTTCCACTGTAGGCCTTACATGCAAACGACGTATAGTTCTTGTAGGGCTATATTTTTCCTCTGAAATTTCATCTGGAAAAGTTTTTAATAAGTACTCTCTTACTTTTTTATACTCTTCTTCAGTTTCACAGAAATCAAAATCATGTTCAAACTGAACTTCACAATCTAAGTCACTTTTTACCAACTCTTGTGCAACACTCATTGCCATTTTTTTAGAATAATCATTATCTAGTTTGTAACTAATATATGGTTTTCCAGTATCTCCACTACAACAAGCAAAAGACAAGAATCCTTTTTTATAACCTTCAATTAATAAATTTTCTAATGCTTTTGAGCCTTCTGCCCATTCGTGAAAAGCTTGTTTTCTTTCTTCATCACTTAATTCATTAATATCTATTGGCACTCCAGTATTATATTTACTTTTCATATTCTCCCCCTAATAATTATCTAATTTTTTAATCTAATGTTTTCTTTATTATATCTACACCTTTTTTAGTTATATTTACTCCTTTTTTAGTTATCTGTTTTCCTTGCCTCTTTATCTTTGTTATAATACTTTGCTCTTTATTTTTTCTTTTCATCATTTCTTGAAGTCTACCACGTTCTATAGCTTTTTCATACACTTTAAGCTCTTTTCTTGCAATCTCTACTTCATCTTTTTGACTTACTGTTTCTTCTACCTCAAATTTTATTTTTTTGTATTTTTCATCATCTAAGCTACTTAAATATTTCAAATATTTATACATTTCTTTTTCATCAGTAAATAAATATCCATTTTTTCCTACTTCAATTTGGTCTTTGTTAATTTCATCAACTCTTTGAAGTACAGGAAGTCCCATAGCCATTGCTTCAAGCATTGATATAGAATTCATTTCTGAAAGAGATGATGTAAGATATAACTTTGCCATCATATAATATTTAGGTAATTCTTCGTGCTCTACTCTTCCAGTAAATCTTACTTTATCTTCTATACCAAGTTCCTTAGCTAAATTTTCAAATTCTTCAAGTGCTGGACCATCTCCAATAACTACAAAACAAATATCGTCATCTTTTTGCAAAGTGCTAGCTAAAAATCTTAATGTAACATCTATACTCTTTTCTTGTGCAACTCTTCCTACAAAACAAGCTACAAAAGTATTATCATTAATATTTAACTTTTTCTTTAGCTCTTTTACTTCATTTTGATCTACCTTATTTGGATCAAACAAACTCATTTCAACTGAATTAGGAAGAATTCTTACTTTTTTCTTATGACTTGCCTTTTTTATATATTCAAAGCATTTCTCTGATGGACCAACTATTGCCTTTGACTTATTTGCATAAAGTCCAAGATATTTATCAAGTATTTTATTTCCTACTCTTGCTAAAACTTTTGGCATAACATAGTAAATATAATCATCATAAGATGTATGTAATGTATATACAAGAGTTTTATTTAATTTTTTTGCAGCATAGATACCAAAAAGTCCCATACTAAATTCATTATGTACGTGTATTATGTCTGGATTAAATTCTTCTAACATTTTAAGTCTAGTTTTACTATATGGATTTGATACTCCAAATCCATATATATTTTTTATTCTTATAGCAGGACAGTATAATACCCCATCTTTTATATAATGCTTTTTTGTATCAGGACTTGCAGTAATAACAAGTACATCATGACCAAGTGCTGTAAGTCCATCTTTTAAAGTCTTAACATGAGTAGTAACACCATTTATATGTGGAAAATATGTTTCTGTTAACAAAGCAACTTTCATATATTATCTCCTTTTTATTTTGATAACTTTTATTATATTATACAATTAGAAAAAATGCAAGTAGGATATATTAAATAATATTTACACTTTTAAACATACTTTTAAGGCCTTCATTTAAATAGTCAATAACCCTTTTTTTATATATATTTTGGTCGAGAATTATATCTTTTTCATAAATTTTTTCATCATCTATATATAGTTCATATTTACCAATTTTCTCTCCCACATACATAGGAGCTTCTATTTTTTGTACTACATCTTGTTTAATATATATTTTTTCATATTCTTCTTCAGATAGAGGTATTTGCATACTTCCACTATATTTTCTTTCATAATATTCTATACTTCCTTTATTTACTGGCACATTTATATAAAATTCAAGATATTTTGATATATCTTTGTTTTGATATCTTGAAAAGGTTTCTTCAAGAATTTCCTTAGCCGTATTAAATCTAATTTGAGTTGTTGGAGCACCAAGCACTACTGCAATTAATCTTAAGTCCCCTTTTTTTGCAGTTGCCACTAAACATCTATTAGCATTATTTGTAAAGCCTGTTTTTCCTCCATCTGCATATTCGTATGTTTTTAAAAGTGCATTAGTATTTGTAAGGAGTTTTGAAAAAGAGCCAAAATTTATAGTTTCACTTCTAGTTCCCATAGCTTTATTTATATAATTATTACTTATTGCATATTTAGTAATAAGTGCCATTTCTTTTGCAGTTGTATAATGGTTATCATTATCAAGTCCGTGTGGATTTGCAAAACTTGTATCTTTTAATCCAATTTGACTTGCTTTTTTATTCATCATATGTGCAAAATTTTCTATCGTACCTCCAAGATGTATTCCAACTGTATATGCGCAGTCATTTCCGTGAAGGTAACATCATACCATAAAGCAGGCTTCTTGCACTAACCTTATCTCCTTGTTTTAACCCAACTTCTGAGCCTCCAATCCAAGTTGCCTCTTTAGGTACTTCAATTAATTCATCCATTTGACAATTTTCTACAAGTAAAATTGAAGTCATAATTTTAGTTAAGGAAGCCATAGCTCTTCTTTCATCTGCATTTTTTTCAAAAAGTACCCTACCAGTATTTGCGTCAATTACAACGGCAGACGGTACATCTACTTCCATAAACTCTTTTGAACTAGCAAATAAATTACTAAATAGTATATAGAATACAAGCAAAAAAGACACTACTTTTATACATTTATCTTTTCTTTTATATAACATATATAACACCTCAAAATAATTTTATGCGAAAAAAAATAATCTAGTACAACCTTAACCTCTGTACTAGACTATATAGCCTCTAAAATCTCTTTTTTTAGCTTATCATTTTCATAAATGCAGTTATCTATTATTTCTATAACAAGTTCCTCTTTTATTATATCTTTATTTATGAAAGATTTTAAATATTCTTGCTCTTTTTCAATTACCTTTTTAGTTTTTGAAATATATGCTTTTTTACTTCTTCTTTTGTTTATTTCTTCATATAAATTTTCTACATTATATCTTCTTTGAACTGAGTTTATATATAATTTTAAATTGTTTGAATTAAATTCTCTGTAATTATCGTTTATATATTCTAAAGCGTGTTCTAGTATTTTTACCTCTGATTTTAAATTACATACTTTTTCATTATTTCCTTTTAAGTTATAATCTTTTAAATTTGTTTTTGGAAGTATATTAGTAATATTTTCAGTATATTTATTAAATAGTTTATCTTTTTGCTCTTTTAATACTTCATTAAAATACTGTCTAAAATGTGCCATTTGTTTTATACTACTTGACCTGTTAAATATATAACCTTTCAAATATTCCATACCATCAATATTTTTTATTACTTCCTCAGTTAAAGTATCAATTACTTTATTTACTTCTACATCTTTGTTTAGATAAAACTCAGTATTAAGAACTATTTTATTTAATGTTTTGTATTCTTTAAAACTTTTTAAATAACTTGGTAATTCTTCTTCGCTTTTTATTTCTTTATCTAAATATTCAAGTTTTGCTTTTCCATTAAATGAAATAAGGTTTTTAACAACTGCATTAAGTTTATTTAGTTTTATTTTTCTTGTTTTAGCAATTTTCTTTAACTCATTTTCTATATCATACATATATTTGTTATATATATAACTTACTTTAGAGTCAATATATATACTATTTATACCATACTCATTTATTTCACTACTTATTTGATAATAAAAAGAGGGCAAATTAAATTTACAAGTTTCAACAAGATTTAAAAAAATATGTTCATAGAATTTTAAATATTCTTTAACCTCTTCTATATATTCCATATCAGATTTATCTTCTAAGAATATTTTATTTCTAATCTTTGATTTATCGTATATTAACGCAATACTTAAAAATATATTTAATATTTCTTGTTTATTTTCTAAAGATAAACTTTGCTTTGGATCATATTCGTCTATTAATTCAAGTAACCTTTTAAGTCCACTTACATATTTCCCTAAAATATCTACTATATAATTTAAGGCTATTTCTTCTTGATTTATTTCATATATTTTAGAATAAATATTTTTTAATTCAACTAATTTTTCTTCATTTCTAGTTGAAATATTTATACCATTTTTAACTATATCTATTAGATAAATATATGAAATAATTCTCTTTGCTTCTTCTAGTCTTTTTTGATGTGGCTTTTCTATTTCTTCTAATTTTTCTTTCTTTACTGTAAGCAAACTATATATTGTTTGTTCTACATTATTAACATTGGTATAAAAAGAATTTGAAAGCAATTCTTTGCAGTTAACAGATAATATGCAACTTAATGAATAAAGCATATCTTTTTTTAATTTTAATAGCTTATCAACTTGCTTTAAAGGTATTTCTTTTTGTGTCATTATCCAATCAAATTCATTTTTTAAGTTATACAATGTATTTAAGTTTGATTTTACACTACTAGATAAAGTTGACATATTTACTCCTTTTACTACTACTTCTACATCCAACCTCATAACCGATTATATCACATTATGTAAATAAAATCAACTGATTTATGTAATAAATGTTTTTAATAATACAAAAATAACAATACTTAACATCTATTATATTAAGTATTGTCTTTTAATTATACACTATGTTAGATAAAGAAATGAAATCTCATATATAACAAGTAACAAAATAGCTATACTATGTATTAATATATCTACAATAGCCATAGTATTTATATATTTTTTATCAGTTTTTAAAGAATAGATACAAAAAATCCTAAAAAATACTTCAAATATTACAAACAATATAATAAAACCAAATGGATGAAATAAATAACTTGGATCTTTTAAAGCTTTTCCTATATTTGCAATATAACGAGTACCACCACAAAATGGACAAGGCTTACCTGTCATTTTTTTGTACACACATTCCGTTAAATTTGGAGATAAGAAATTTAAGGCTTTTGCAAAAATTGGGAAAAAAATTACATATATGGCCATTCCAAGTAATGTATAAGCCGTATATATGTAATTTTTTTTAAGTTTTTTATCCATAACTTTATTTTAAATACCTTAGTAATTATCTAATTGGACATTATTTAGTTCATCTTGTAAATCGTTTTGTAATTCTCTTTGAACATCAGGTGAACTTGCTGCTACGCCAACTACAAATACCCATAAGAATATAACTACAATTGCTATAGCTGAAAGTATTGTACCAGCGATACCCATTCCTTTAGATTGTCCTGCTTTAGATTTTAAAACAATATCAACAATACCAAGAATAAGACCTATTACTGCTGGAAAGAAAGCTATTGCTCCACAAAGTGGTATAAAGCCTACGATTATTGATATTATTCCAATAATTAATGCTGCAACTCCCATAAATTATTACCTCCTTATATACTTGCATTATACTATATAAATTTTTGTATGTCAAACTTTTTACAAAAAATATTGTTTTTTGTAAAAATACGTCATTTATTCCTTATTTGTTATAATATCAATTAGTTTTTGTGCACTAAAACTAGGTAAATAATCTTTTTTTGTTAAAACAAGTATTTTTCTTTTTGGTATTTCTGGTGTTGTTTTTATTTCATATAACGATTTATTTTTTAATTCTTCTTCTACAAATTTTTTTGTTATAAATCCAATACCAAAACCAATTTTTGCAAATTCCAATACTAAGGAATAACTTGTAAGTTCCATAAAGCCTTTTAATTTTATATTATATTTTAAAAGTGTTTTATCTAAAAATGTTCCTATATTTGAATTAATATTTTGCATAATTAAAGGATAATCATTTAAATTTTCTAGTTTAAGTGGCATTTTTATAGTTTCTTTTACATCTTTATTTGCAACAAATATATCTTCTATATCTTCACTATATACTATATTCAAATTGTTATAATTTGTTCTATCACTTGTAATTATTGCAATATCTACTCTACCATTTTCAAGATTTTTCAAAACTTCCGCAGTCACACTTGTATCAATAGTTATATTTACTTTAGGATACTTTTTATGAAATATTTCTAAATAATCTATTAAAAAATGTTTAGTTAAGGTAGTTCCAATTCCAATTTTTATATTTCCTGTTTCTAGTTTTCTTAAATTTGCAACTTTATTTTCTCCAGCCTTTAAAGAGTCCATTGCCTCTTTAACATATTCATAAAGCACTTTTCCTTCATCTGTTAAGAGCACTCCTCTTTTTGTACGCACAAAAAGAGTCATTCCTAATTGTTCTTCTAGTTTTTTTATACTCATTGTAACTGCAGGCTGAGAAATATATAACATCTGTGAAGCTTTCGTAATATTTTTGTATGTTGCAACTGTATAAAAAACTTTATATAATTCTATATCAATTTCTTTCATAATCTCTCCTTATATTAAACATAAATAATATATATTTTAATTATATCACATACTGTGATATAATACAATTACAAAGAAGAAGAAAATAATTATTTTACTAAATAATTTAACTAATTTATCTAAATAAGATAAAAATTTAAGTGAGGTGTTCAAAATGATTATAGGGATTGTAGGTAAATCAGGAAGTGGAAAAAGTACAATTAGTAGATTATTTAAAGAAATTGACTCTAGATTCTATATAGTAGATATAGATAAAATTGGTCACGAAAGTCATAATGACAATGCTGTTAAAGAAAAACTATTTAAATACTTTGGAAATGAAATCTTTAACGAAGATGGTACTGTAAACAGAAAGGCTCTCTCCTCTATTGTTTTTAACGACAAAGATAAAATGCAACTTTTATACGACGCAACTTTAGACTATATGCAAAAAAGAATTGATGAGATTTTGCTTGCACACACATATGTTATTTTAGACTATGCTCTTTTAACTAAATTAAAATACTTTGACATATGTGATATTAAAATTTTAGTCAAAGCACCTTTTGATACACGTATGTCTAGAGTAACTAAAAGAGATAATATATCACAATCAAAGTTTGAAGAAATCAATTTAAATAGTCTTGATTATTCAGATAATAATTTTGACTATGTTATACAAAACGATAATAATCCAAATTCTTTAAGAAAGGTTATAGGTGATATTTATGAAGAAAGTGTTGTTTCCGGGAAGTTTTGATCCAATCACATATGGGCATATGGACGTTATCGATCAAGCACTAAAGGTTTTTGACAAGGTTATTGTTTGCGTAATGGTTAATTCAAGCAAGAAAAACTATACTTTTTCTCTTGAAGAAAGAGTTGAACTTATTAAAGAACTATACAAAGACGAGCCTAAAGTAGAAGTAATTTACACAGACAAAAAAATTTCTGCTACAAATATGGCTATTAAAAATGGTGCAACTTCTATTATCAAAGGGCTTAGAAATGTTACTGACTTTGCATATGAATTTGAACAAGCTAAGTTAAACTTTGAAATAAGCGACTCTAAAATTAATACTATAGCTTTCTTTGCAAGTCCTAGCAAAACTGTTATTGCTTCTAGTACAATAAAAGAATTGTATAGTCTTAACATTGACATTTCACCCTATGCTCCAAAACTTGTTATAGATGCTTTGAGTAAAAAAATAAGGAGGGAAACTGATGAAGATTGATTTGCATATACACACTACGGCCTCTGATGGAGAATTAACTCCAGTTGAAGTACTAAAAAAATATCAAGCTGAAAACTTTGATATCGTTGCTATAACTGACCACGATACTGTATCTGGTGCAAAGGAAGTTTTAAACTATAATGTAGAAAAAAAGTTAACGGTTATTCCTGGAATTGAATTAGGTGCAAAATATATTGGTGGAGAACTTCATATTCTAGGATATAATATTGATGTTTTTAACAAAGCTTTAAATGATGTTTGTACTTTGATTAAGCAAGACAATGTTTATCGTATACGGTCTTTAATTGCAAATTTACGTGAATATTACGGTTTTAAGTTTAGTGACTCTGACATAGAAAATTTATTTACCAACAAAACCAATATACGTAGGCCTGATATTGCAAGACTATGCGTTAAATATGGTTACGCAACTACAGTTAAAGAAGCTTTTGATAAATATATGGAACCTATACGGAGTAAAACTGTAAAGAAAAAAATTGACTTAACTCCTAGAGAATGTATAGAGTATATATTAAAAGCAAATGGAGTACCTTGTATAGCTCATCCAATAAGCTTGCAAAAAGATATGGATGAACTTGAAAGCTATTTAAAAGAGCTTAAAAGCTACGGTGCTATGGCTATTGAAGTATATCATAGCAAACATTCTAAAGAGTATGCAAATAACCTCTTAAAAATAGCTAAAAAATTAAATCTTCTTGTAAGTGCTGGAAGTGATTTTCACGGTGAAATAGTAAAACCTAATGTTTTTCTAGGAAAGTATAATAACGATAATCTTGATGTTACTGACATTTCCATTTTATCAAAAATAGCGAGGTGACAAAAATGAACAAAAAAGTTTATTTGTTTATAAACAAAAACAAAGAACACGCAAGTGAACTTGCAAAGGAAATCAAACGAGCACTTGAAGATTACTGTTACACTATAACAAATGATGTATATAGTGCAGATTACGTAATAGGATTTGGTGGAGATGGTACTTTAATACGGTATCTAAAGAAAGTAAACTATTCTCCACAAGGTGAATATATTGGAGTAAATTGTGGTACACTAGGTTTTTTACAAGATTTTGATGTAATAGATGTAAAAGATTTTGTAAAAAAAATTGGCACAAAATATGTTAGCGAAAGCTTGTGCCTTGTAGATATAGTAGTAACACATAATGAGTCAACACACGTGTATACTGCTTTAAATGAATTTTATATAAAAAACTCTAATGAAAAGGCACTTAGAACTGCTATAAAAATCAATAATAGTTTACTCGAAAATTATGTTGGTACAGGACTTTTGTTTGTTACACCTACTGGTTCAACTGCAAGAAATCTTTCAGCTTACGGTAGTATATTATTTCCTTCAATGGAAGCGATTCAAATTACTCCAAGTGAGCCTAATGTAGCATTTCATAGTTTAAGTAATAGCATAATTGTTCCAAAAGGTAGTAATATAGAACTATACCCAAACTCTAACGATAGAATAAAAATTACTGGAGATGGTGAAACAGTATATAATGGTTACTATGACAAAATTACAATAAAGCTCTCAAGTAAAAAACTCACAAGATTAGTTGATTTAAACTATAACTTTACGGACAAAATCCATAAAAAGTTT
>CANQLD010000033.1 GCA_947624625.1 uncultured Clostridia bacterium
AGCCAAGAAATTTTTGTATATTTATCCACATTTTACACACCATATTTTTAGGTGGTAATTTTGAATATATATCATAAGATAACAAAAATAAATAACAAAGATATTATTTTGCTATATGTAGAATATCCTGATGAGTATGAATTTTCTCTAGATTTTGATGCTTTCAAAAAAAATATTATAAATGTGTCAAAAGAAATTAAAAAGTATATATCAAAAAATTTAGCTTCTATTTCAGATGATACTGCTCTTTTAATATTAAATGGTATTGTTGTTGGCACACTTCTTCTTACAAATTTGAAAGTTCCAAAAAATACGACACCTCAACCAGAGATTGAAGTAGTAGAAACATCTTCACTAAATACTACAGATACACAAGAAAATAATGAAAAAGAAAATAATGCTTTAGCAAGTAGTGAACCTAAAGTAGAAGAAATAAATGAATTAAAAAAAGAAGAAGCAAATGTAGAAACAAATACTCAAAATACTACAAATGTGCCTAATAATACTAATACTCAAAATAAAGTTCAAACGCCTTCTACTACACAAAAAAAGACTAGTTCTACTACTTCTTCTAGTACTTCAAATAAAAGTAGTAGTAGCAGTAGTAATACTAAATCAAGTTCAAATAATAATAACAATAATACTACTAAAACTAGTGGCAAAACTATAAATGTAAAACTTGCATCAGGGCAAGTAGTAAATATGGACTTAGAAGAATATGTTATAGGGGTAGTTGGTGCAGAAATGCCAGCAGAATTTCATAACGAAGCTTTAAAAGCACAAGCGGTTGCCTCAAGGACATATGCTTTAAAAAAGACATCATCAGGAGGAACGATTTCAGCTACAATTTCTGATCAAGCATATAACACAGTTGACCAACTTAAGAAAAAATGGGGAAGTTCCTTTGATAAATACTATAGCAAAATACAAAGTGCAGTAAATTCTACTAAAGGTAAATGTATTACATATAACGGCTCATATATAGAAGCACTATTTTTTTCAACTAGCAATGGCAAAACTGAAGATGCAGTTAATGTTTGGGGAAACTCTTTTCCTTATCTTAAAAGTGTAGATAGTTCTTGGGACACAAGTGTAAGTGGATTTTCTCAAACAAAAAGTATTCCTATGAGTGAAATATCAAGTAAATTAGGAGTAAATCTTACATCAATATCACAAATTGATATAAAAAGTAAAACGGAAGGAAATAGAGTTAAAGAGGTTACTTTTTGTGATAAAAGTTTTACAGGAGTTAAGGTAAGACAACTTCTTGGCCTTAGATCTGCTGACTTTGAAGTATCACAAAGTGGAAATAATATAATTTTTAAAACAAAAGGATATGGACACGGAGTTGGAATGAGTCAATATGGTGCAAATGGTATGGCAAAATCCGGTTATTCGTATGAACAAATTTTAAAGCATTACTACACAGGAGTATCTATTGTTACAAAATATTAGTAAATAAACAAATTAAAAAATTTTTGAGGCTACTGCAACTAAAAAGCAGTAACCTCTTTATTTTACTTCGTTTTTGCATTTTCCGGTTAAAATAACATCTTGTATATTTTTAAAAGTATCACTTGCAATTTTATTTAATGCTTCTTTTGTAAAAAAAGCTTGATGTGATGTTATTACAACATTTGGCATTGAAAGTAAAGTAAGTAAATCTTTATCTCTTATATACGAGTTTGATAAATCGTTAGAAAATATTTCTGATTCTTCCTCATATACATCTAAACAGAGTCCTCCTATTTTACCTTCTTCAAGTCTTTCAATTAAACTATCTGTATCTATTAATTTTCCTCTACTTGTATTAATAATATATACTCCATCTTTCATTTTAGACATTGTATCATAGTTAATCATTTTTTCATTTTCTTCTGTTAAAGGACAATGCAAGGATATAACATCAGACTTTTCATATATATCATCTAAAGTAACATATTCAAAATTTAATGTTTTTTCTGCCTCTTTATCTTCAAATATATCATACGCAATAACATTAGCACCAAATCCGTTCATTATTTTTATAAAACACTTACCTATTTTACCTGTCCCTATAACACCTACTGTTTTACCGTGAATATCAAATCCAAGTAGTCCATTTAATGTAAAATTATATTTCTTTGTTCTTTGATATGCTTTATATATTTTCCTATCTACTGTAAGTAACAATGCTACTGCGTGTTCTGCAACTGAATAAGGTGAGTATTCTGGAACTCTTACTACTTTAATATGCTCATCCATATGTTTTATATCTACATTATTAAAACCAGCACATCTTAGAGCAATTAGTTTTACCTTACACTTTTTTAATATTTTTATAGTTTTTTCATCTATCATATCATTTACAAATATACATACTACATCATATCCATTTGCAAGTGGTGCAGTTTCAGAATTTAATTTACAACTAAAATATGTAATATTAAACTTATATTGCTGATTGTACTTATCAAATACTTCTTTATCATAATCTTTAGCACTAAAAAATGCAATTTTAATCATAACTTAATAATCTCCTTATTTAATATTATTTTCATTTATTTTAGCAAATATACAAAAAATAAGAAGCATATTTTATTATACACTTCTTACTTTCATTTATTTTTTAGAATTTTTTTATTTTTAATGCATTACCTTCTTCAAGTAATTCTATATGGTTTAAAGCTTTGCCTGTTCCAATTGCTACACAAGATTGTGCGTCTTCTGCTATCATAACAGGTATTCCTGTTCTTTCCTCAATTAATTTATCAAGGCCATATACAAGTCCACCGCCACCAGTAAGATAAACTCCTCTTTCACTAATATCGGCAGAAAGTTCTGGAGGTGTTTCTTCTAAAACACTATATATTCCTTCAATTATTATATCTGCACAAGGCTTTAATGCCTCAAATATTTCTTCAGATGTTAATTCTATTTCTACAGGAAGTCCAGATGTTAAATCTCTTCCTTTTACATTCATTCTTTCAACTACGGTTTTAGGAAACATACATCCAATGTTTATTTTTATATCCTCAGCAGTTCTTTCACCTATAATTACATTTCTTACTTTTTTTACATACTTAATTATAGCTTCATCAAATTTATCTCCTGCCATTTTAAGCGACATACTTCTAACAGATCCACCAAGTGATATAACGGCAATATCAGTAGTTCCTCCACCTATATCTACAATCATACTTCCATAAGGCTTACCTATGTCTATTCCAGCACCAATGGCAGCTGCTATAGGTTCTTCTATTAAAAATACTTTTCTTGCACCAGCATGATTTGCTGCATCAATTACTGCTTTTTTTTCTACTTCTGTTACTCTTGATGGAACACATATCATAATCCTTGGTGAAAAAACAAATTTACCACAAACTTTAGTAATAAAGTATTTTAACATTTTCTCTGTAATAGTATAATCAGAAATAACACCATCTTTTAGTGGTCTTAAAGCAATGATATTTCCTGGAGTTCTTCCAAGCATTCTTCTTGCTTCTTGTCCAACGGCTAATACTTCATTTGTATTTTTATCTATTGCTACTACAGATGGTTCTCTTAAAACAATGCCTCTTCCTTTAACATATACAAGTATTGTAGCAGTTCCTAAATCTATACCAATGTCCTGTCCAATAAACACAATTTCGCCCTCCTATATGTTACAATTATATTACATTTTGTTTACAAATGCAATATAATTAACAAAAGTTATTTTAAAATGATTACTAAATATATTCTAAAGGTACCATATAATTTTTTCATCTATAGTATGTATATCTTTACTCAAACATATTACTATTCCATTTGGTGAATTCATTTCAAAATTTTCTACTATTCTAAAATTTTTTATTGCCGTTTTATCTATATTAGCTCCTTTTTTTATTTTAACTGAAAAAATACTATATTTATGGATAACTAATTAAATTTATACAAATATCCAATCAAGTGGATATTTGTATAAATTTAATCATATTATTTCTAATATAGCAATAGTAATGTATTATTTTACCCTTTATTTGCTTTATATTTCATCTTTGTAGCCATCCCACCTCTTATATGTCTTTCTGATTTATTAATTTCCAAAATCTTTTTTGCCTCTATTGCAAGAGATGGATTTACCTTTTCAAGTCTTTCTGATATATCTTTATGTACTGTTGATTTACTAATATTAAACTTTTTAGCTGTTTGCCTTACTGTACTCTTTGTCTCAATTATATATGTAGCAAGAATTTTTGCTCTTTCTTCAATATCTAACAATGTAATCTCCCCTTTTTCTATCTTTTATTATTATTTTTCCTATATTTTTATTTTATTCAAAACATTATTTATTTATGAATACATAGCTTATTTAAAAATACTACTTGGATCTTCACTTTCATTATTTTTATATAGCATAAAATGAAGATGAGCTTCATCCTTTATTTCACCAATAGATGTTTTACCTATTTTAGCTATTTTTTCACCTTTTTTTACAGACTGTTTTGCTTTAACAAGTGTTGTATTATCTAAATTTGAATAACTACTTTTATATCCTTGTCCATGATCAATAACTATAGTAGTACCTAAAAATGAATCTTGATATATTTTTTCTACAGTACCTCTTTCGATAGATTTTACATATGTGCCTTCTTCTGCTTTTATATCAATCCCATCATGTACTTTCCAAAGTTCAAGTGTTTTTGAATAAATTACTTTATCTGGCGAATATACTTTTAATATTTCACCTTCTATAGGTTTGCAAAAGCTTAACGGAATAACTTTTATTTCATTTTTTTTAGATGTACTTTCTGTATTTTTCTTTGTTGTACTTTCTTTTTTTTCAGTTTCTTTTTCTATAAACTCATCTATTGTATCTTTATTGCTTGTCTCAATACTTTGCAAATTAAGTTCTTCCGTTTTTTCTTCTTTATTAATAGCACTCACTGTTTCATCTTTACTTTCATTTTCTACATTATTAAATACTTGATAATTTTCATTTGCAAAAAGTTTATATGTTTTTGAAGCAAGAATCACACTACCTGCTCCAAGAAAAACCATAAAAAGTAGCAAAACATAATATCCTCTAGAAAGATTATTTTTATTTTTTACTAAATTTTGATAATATAACTTAAATTTATACTCTTTATCATCCTCTGTTTTAGCACATCCTTTTCTTTTTCTTGTAACTTTGTTTTCAGTTTCTTCAAAACATATATCTTCATTTCTATTTTCTTTTAAATCATTTACGTCATACACTTTTTTTAGGGTTATATTACTTTTTTCATTCGTTTCTTTTTTTATTTGCTTTTTATTTACAAAAATATTTTTTATCTTAATTTTCATTTTAGATTTTCTCCTTTGTTTAATTATCTAGTTTAGTAATTTGAACACCTGTATAATAATGATTAATAATATCCTTGTAGCTATATCCTTTCTTAGCATAAGTATCTGCTCCAACTTGACTTAATCCTACTCCGTGTCCATTACCAATTACATTAAATACAAGACTATTATCTTTAATTTCAATAGTAAAATTTGTAGACCTAAGATTAAATAATGTTCTTAATTTTTCTGCACTTACTTTGAAATTTCCAATTTGTATATTTTTTACTCTGCCACTTGATGTATAGTCGCATATCTTTACATTTTTACAATCTGAATTATTCAAACTTGTTCTTGATTTATTATCTTCTTTTAACTTTGTTATGAAATCTTCAAAATTTATTTCAACTTTGCTAGTTCTATTTTCATAATCTTCATTTTCTTCATTTTCAACAGAAACTAAATACGGTAATTTTTCACCTCCCCAAATTTCTTCCACACTTTCTGTTTTTATAGGGCTACTTGCGTGAAAAAATGCTTTAATAAGTTGCCCTTTATATGTTATAACCTCATTTTGAGTTGAAACTACTGCTTCATTTACATTGTTCCAATACTTCCTTATTGTTTCATCATCATAGCCTTTTCTTTTCCATATAGCAATTATTTGTTCTTTATTATAGAAAGCTTGGCAATGAGCAAAATTATCGCAAATATCAATTCCTTCCCCCTCTGCATAAGCTGATATTCTTTTATATGTAAATGTTCTTGCAACAACTGCTTGAGCCTTTATTGCCTCTATATCATAGTATGGCGGCATTTCAGCTGGTACTACTCCTCTTAGATAATCATTTATATCCATAGCAACTACTTCACCGGTTTTACTAATCTTTACTCTAATTGTCTGATTTGCTTTGTACTCAATTATATTTTTTTCTTCTTCTTCTTTTTTCTCTTCTTCCACAATTTCTTTTTTTGTATTTTTTTCTTTAAATAGATTTATGCAAAATAACACTACAGTTACAATAACGAGAACACACGTTAAAGAATAAAAAAAAGCAAGCCATTTCTTCAATATATATCACCTTGATATATATATATTCATGACTTGTTTTTTTATTACTGTTTGTCCAAAAAATTATTAAAAATTATAGAAAACAACTTTTAATAAATAAATTAATTACTATTGACATTATGTAACTTGTGTTGTATAATTTTCCTACATATAAGTCGGTATTTTTATGTAAGTATATAAAAAAGTTAAAAAAATAAAAAAATATAAAATAAAACTCAAACAAAATGAAAGGGTGTTTAGTATGAAAAAGTTTTTCGGAGCATTGGCGGTATTTAGTATGGTGGTAATGATGTCTTTTACTGTTATGGCAAAAGACGAAAACATTAAGGTAACAATAAATGATGAACCAGTATTTTTTACACAAGAACCTATAATGGAAAATAATCGGGTGCTTGTTCCAATTCGTGCAATAGCTGAAGATTTACTTTTTGATGTAAATTGGGATGGAAATAATCAAAAAGTAACTCTTGAAAATTTTAATACATTACTTGAATTTTATATAGGGCAAAATTTCATTTCTAAAACAATAACATCAGCTATGAGTTATTCTGGTTACAGCGAATATGAAGATATTATAATTGACATAGATGTTCCTGCAAAAATTATAGGTGATAGAACATATATACCTCTTAGAGCCATTTCTGAATTATTTGGTGCTGAAGTTGATTGGGATCAAAGAACTTCAACTGCTGAAATAACATACTTGCTTACTAAGGGTGACGTTGTTACTTTTGAAGATGAATTTGTAGAATTATATGTACGTGAACAAATAATGTATACTAACATAATAGAAACTCCAGATTATACGGATTACTGTAATTATGATATAACCGATGAAGTATATCAAGGTGATATTTGTGAAGGAGTCCTAGAAAACTTTACTTCATTATACCTTGTTTATTTTAATGATTCTGAAAATAATTTTAATGTGGAAACACTTGATGACATTACAAAATTTCCTAATTTAACTACACTAAGCATTACAGCTGATAAAATAACTGATTTGTCACCAATAACATATAAAGATGAATGGGACTATTTAACAATATATATAAATCACTATTTAGATTTAACTCCACTGACTGAAATAGATATAAATGACGGTATGGACCTATATTATTTTAATTATCAGTATTACTACAATAAAGAAGAATACAATACAAGCTATGAAGATTTTATTTCAACAATAGCTCAAATGTATGACACAATGCAAGAAGTTATAGACGAACGTATTTCTTATGATATGACAAGAGAAGAACAAATAGCTCAAATTAATAAATGGATTACAAAAAATATAGACTATGATTATCGTGAAAAATATATTAAATGGCAAGGAGATTTTAAAGCACTTGTGCCTTTCTACACTTCCGCATATGATGAAGATAATAATCTATCAATGGAGTTTGCTCTTATGTATGGATATACAATATGTGATGGATACTCTAGAGTGTTTGAAAACTTCTGTAACTTATTAGATATTCCTTGTATCTGCATTTATGGTCCAGCTGATAATGGTGAAGATGGTTGGCAAGATCATGCTTGGAATATTGTAGAACTAGAAGATGGACAACGTCTACATATAGATACAACTTGGAATGCAGTACCAGGTAATGATTACTTTTTACTTACTGATAGACAAATAAGAAAAGATCATAAATGGGATGACTATACTGATGATGAAATAGAATCCTTCCTTGATGCTAAAGAAGAAGGTATTTATTATTAAAATACTATTAACAAAAAAGAATTATAAAATGCAGGAGCAAAAAATTTGCTCCTGCATTTTTCTATATAAAAAATATTAAAAGTTATTAAATAATTGACATTATGTAATTAAAATGATATAATATGCCCATAAAATCTATTATAGATTTCATATGAATATATGGAACTTTGAAATATAATTAAAAAAATATATAACGAAAGGATGCTAAAAATGAAAAAAGTTTTAACAATGTTGGTAGTAGTATGTATGGTGGTAACAATGTTTGTGCCTGTAATGGCTGCTCAGGAGGACATTAAAGTAACGATTAACGACAAACCTGTAGTATTTACTGAATCACCTGTGATGGAAAACGACCGGATACTTGTTCCCATCCGTGCAATAGCGGAAGATTTGCTGTTTGATGTGGATTGGGATGATAGTTTACAAAAGATTACACTCGAAAACTTTAACACACGTCTTACATTTTACATAGGTCAAGATACTATTGAAAAAACTTTAACGGTAGCAACGGATGAATATGAAGAAAAATACCAAACAATTAAGATTGATGTACCTGCAAAAATAATTGATGAACGAACATATATTCCACTTAGAGCTATATCTGAGCTATTTGGGGCTGATGTAGATTGGGATCCAAATACATCAACAGCCAAGCTAACCTATGCTCTTACTAAAGGTGATGTTGTTACATTTGAAGATGAGGGTATTGAGTATCATACGCGGCTTGCCATCACACTTCAAGGTATCGATAGTTCAATTGTAGAAAAGCATTATGGTTCCGATGAAATGTACTTATCTTTTAATATAGAAAGAGACCTTAACTTTATAGCACAAATCTTTAATGATCAAATAAAACTTTACTCAGGTGAAATTCACGAAGGAGTATTAAGTACCATTACAAATTTAGGACTTCCTTCAAAAATTATGGGGAAATTTCCAAAAACTGTAAGATCACTTAAAGATATAACAAAATTTCCAAATCTTGAAAATATATTTTTAGAATATAACTTAATTGAAGATATATCTCCAATAACTTACAAAAAAGATTGGGATTTTGTACTTTTAGGCAAAAATCCAATTACTGATTTAACACCACTTAGTAAAATAAATGTAAATAAAGAACTCTATATCAATTATTATAATCAAGAATATTCATACTATAGTTACGACCCAACTTATCCTGATTACAAAGATTTTACAAATTCACTAGTACAAATGGATAAAGTAGTAAAAGATGTTATAAACGAACGTATTACACCGGATATGACTAGAGAAGAAAAAATAGCAGAAATTAATGATTGGATAATAAATAATATAAAGTATGATTATGACGAAGAGTATATAAAATGGAAAGGTGAAGATTATCACACATTTCTAGTTCCTCTATATTCTCACTCTACTAATGCTGATCCACGGTTATCACTAGAATGTGCTCTTCTATATAAGTATGCTGTTTGTGAAGGATATACAATGACATTTGAGCACTTTTGTGATATTCTAAATATCCCTTGTGCCTACGTAAAAGGTACTGTAACATATAATAGTGGCGATATACAAAAACATGCTTGGAATATTGTAGAACTTGAAAACGGAGAACGTTTATATGTTGATACGACTTGGAATGTATCAGATAATAACTACTTTTTAGTTACATCCGATGAACTAAATAGCAAACATTCTTGGGATGAATCTGAAGCTAATAAGAGTCTAGACGAAAAAAAAGAAGATTTAGAAAGATATGAAAAATATGGGCTTTTTGATAGATCTTATAGGCTAGAAGATGAGAGTCAATATGAAAAGTATTACAATTAATAATTATACTGTAAGAAAACCACTAGAGCATTACTTTGCTCTAGTGGTTTTTAACTTATTTATTAGTTAAAGTCATTTGCTGCTCTACTATCAATATCATATAGCATCACTGTACCTTTTACTCTATTATAATCGGCTTGATTATTTATTTTCCAAATGCCTTGATGCAATGCTACATTATCAACTGCAGAAGATGTAAAGTCTCCTTTATATTTATCATAACTATATCCTAAATATCCTTCATAGTCCCACTGAGTAGTATTAGCCTTTCCACCACCTGATCCTTTATCTACTGCGTTATATGATAGTACTCTTTCGGAGCCACCATATTTTTCAACAGCTTCTAAATTAAATTTAACTCCAATATAACCATTTGTAAGTTGAGTTTTATCACTATTTTTTAATGCTATTGTTGAATTTGGTAATTTAAATTCTCCATACCAACATTGTATATATCCTTCAAAGTCTTTTGTTATCATTGTACTATTTAAAAGATTAAATGAAGTAGCACCTATTTTTAAGTTTTGATAAAGATCTGATAAAGTATCATAATTTTCATCATTTTCTCCAACAAATTCAAGTGCTCTATATCCATCATTTGGTTTGAATTGTATATTAAATCCACTTGTTTTAAATGGTACGTACTTACCACTTGAATTTTTATAATACAATGTTATCTCAGAATCTCCTAAATAGCCATCTCCTTTTTTAGATATATAATAGTAAGTTGGAGTTACTCTAACAAATTTAGTATCATTATTCATAAATCCTGTTGTTTTTACATCAAAACTAAATCTATATCCAAGTTTAGGAGCAAAAGTGTATGTCTTATCAACATTATTTTTAAATGGTCCAACAGGTATTATATTCGGAGTAGTCCTTTTAATTAAACTATTCATTGTTCTTACAGACCACATATATTTACCTGAATAGAAATAATTTTGATTATTAGTTTTATTTACATCACTACTAGATCCACTATTTCTAAATACATTTTTAAAGCCTAAATCTGTACAATCAGTAACTCTAAAATCGTAAATTCTACCTAAATTAGCTGTTGAATCATTTATGTATGTAATATATCTAGAATCTAAATACATAACACTTTCAGTACCATTGTATGTAGTAGTCTTATTTACTGTTCTGCTTGTTCCTCTTTGTGTTATTTGACCACTATCCATATAATATCTATCATTTAAAATACTTCCAAAATACTCGCCTGTTCCATAAACATTTTTATCTACAAAAGAAGGAGAAATTTCATTTATTGTTGAAGCAAATATTCTAATTTGGTTATTAAACTGTCCAACATCAGGATCCTTTGCAGTAGCTTTTATATAACCACCTTTTGGAATTACAATATACGTACCTGCTGGAATTCCTCTTACGCTTTCATTGTTATAATTTCTAAAGCTCTTTCCACCATTATTACTAAGGCTTTTTCTAGTACCACTATCTAAATAGAAATAATTTCCTCCGCCTCCGATTTGTATATCATAAATATTAAAATCAAATTTTACATAGTATTCAGATAAATATGTTTTAGTATCTATTGTCTTGCTACCATAAGTATAGCTTGCTACTCTTGGTGTAAATGTAAATTGTACATTACGCTGAATAGACCTATTGTATCGTGAGTCACCTGTTTGATTTACAATATCTATACCACTTTCTATATTTGAAGTTGTAACATGAAGAGGTGTAAATATATTAATTCTTTCATTTTCTTCTATATCTGAGTAACTATGATTTAACTTAGTAAGACTTGAATAGTTCTTATCTTCAGCAAGATCAAATCCTTCATACTCAATTGTAGCAGTGGCTGACCTTATCCCATTATATTTATTGCTACCTACTAAATAATATGATTTTTGACCTGAATCACTTTGTTTAAAGTCTGACTCTCCTGTTACTAATTTTGAATTTTGTATTGCTGAAGGAATTTTTCTTCTTGTATCATTATAATCTTGATAATATGTTTTTAATCTATTTTTTATTGAGTCCATATATGAAGTAGTTAATTCAATTTTTATACCAGTATCACCCTTATCATACACCTTTCCTCTATTGTCATTATTTGTTGCACCATTATTTACTGCAACAGTAGGTGATTTATCCTTTATTCTATAAATATATAAATGAGATAATTTCCATTTTTTTCTTAAAGTAACTTCATAAGTTACTTTAACTGTTTCTGATTTATATACAACCTTATCATCTGGAACTTTCGAGCCACTTCCACTTTTTTCCTCACTTGTAACAGTATTTCCAGTAAGTGGATCTTCATGAGACGTGCTATAAGTGTAATAATAAGTGGTTTTTTGATTAGGAGCTTCTCCAGTAGTTTCTGAACCTGTCTCAGAATATGTTGTTGTATATTTAACATACCCGCTTTCTTGACCATTAATAGTTATAGTTTGATCCTTTCCTTCAGTTGTTGCATAATCGGCTAATGTTATAGTTTGTCCTGCTATAGTTAAAGTATTTTTTCTTGTACCGTTATATACTTTTAATGGTTGTTCTTGACCTGTACTGCTACTAACTGTAGTACTTCCCGCTGTATAGTTTTTGTTATATTCATAAACTTTTGAATAACTACCACTATAATCTCCTGTCTTATTCGTTCCTACAATTTTTACACTTCTATATTCTTCATAGTCATCCCAATAGCTTTTACCCGTTGATGTTTTATTATATACATCACCTTTAACTGTACTAGTTGATACATCTTCCTTTATATTTGGTAATATATATTTTTGTGCACCATCAATATATGGATATAAATATGCACTTACAGGAACAAATTCTGAATTATTTGCAGTGTTTCTATAATCGGATGTAAACTGTAATTTACCTAGAATATTTACTTTGAATTCGTCATCATCATCGTCACCACCGCCGCCGCCACCTGGATTATATTCTTCATAATAAAAAGAAACAATTGTTACTGGATTTGTATGAGTTATTTCATACTCTGGATTATCACTTTTAGTAACTGCACTTTTTGATCTATCTAAAGCATTATCCATTGTGCTACCTGAACAAGTTTTATAATATAAATATTTATATTTTTTACCATTTGGAGCTGTAAAAACAGTACCCTTAGTAGTGCCTTTATAATTTCTTACTTTCATTTTCCAATTTGAATAAAATGTATAATATTCTAAATACCCTTGAGCTTGTGATTTATATGTAGGGTTATTCGCTAAATTAGCGGTTGTCATATTCTCAGGTAATATAGTTTGAGATGTTCCAGCAAGTTCAGTTAGTTTTTTACCATCTTCAGTAAGATGATTAACAAATATTTCTCTTTTCTTATTTGTTGAATTAGGAGTGTAATAAAAATCTATTGTAGTTATTGCTAGTTCATTATCATCAACAGTATATCCGTCTTCTTTTTTAGTCCCATCAGAAATATTATTATATGACTTTTCAACATTTTGCTTCCAAGTATTTCCATCTCTGTCAAAACTATTTTTCCAATACCCATAATATTTATATTGTTTACCTGAAGAATCTTTTAATTCTCCATTTTTAATTTTTTGACTACTTCTAACTTTTAGCCATTCACCCTCTTGTATTCTATATAGTTCTTGCCAGTTTCCGCCTTCATTATCATAACCTTCAAGTCCATTAGCTTTTTGCCCTTTAGAATTGCCACTTGAATCTAATAATTCTTGTGATGTATTTTCTGCACTATAAATCCTATTTCCAGTAGCTATGTCAAAGTGATTTACGCATATAACTTTTGAATTATCTGGCTCACAAGGAACTTTTAATATGTTATCAAAATTATTAAGTACAGAATAACCTGTATTAAAACCTTGTGTTGTTTCTTTTCTAGAATTATCAATATCTCCATTAGAATCTCCATTAGCAACATTTTGATCTGAAAAATACATACTTCCATATCCAAAATCTTTAGGTGACCACTGAGAATTTATTTTCTTATTAGAACTGGTCCAATTGTTATATGCTTGAAAAGACTCAGGCATCATTATATCAATTAATTCTTGTGATGAAGCAACACCATTATAGACTCTGCCATCTTCAAATTTTTTTACTTGAAGTTCACCACTTACGTAAGTTTCATAATAATTCCCTCTCTTTTCTTCATTGGATTTTATAGCATTTATAATATTATTATAAGTAGCACCTTCTGCTTTAAAATCAGTAATAGCACTTTCTCTTAAAATTCTTTCTTTTGAAACAATTAAATCACCTGTTTTATAATATTCGCCCCATCCAACATCATTTTTACTTCCTTGACCTAATTTTATCCATATATGCGATGTACGAATATTATATAAATTTGCAAAATTATATAATATATCGTGATCTTTATTAACATAGTTATCAGCTCCTCGAAGTTCACCATCTGTGTCAATATAATCTTCTGAACCGGAAAAATCATATCCAACTCTTAATGCTCCATTTCCATTTCCGTCAGGATCACCCGAATCGTAATACGTAGTACCTGGACTTTTATGAAATACCATCGCTCTAGTACCATAACTTCCATTAATATTTCCACCGCCATTCTTGGATAAAAGTGTTCCAGGATAACTCCAGCCAGTTGTGTATGTAGGTCCATAATGTCTTACATATTTTCTAAATGTTAAGGATTGTCCTCCTGAACCATCAGACGAAACGTTGGCAATATATCTTAAATTATATGCTTGTACTGAAGTAGATAAAAATAATAAAATAGAAATAAAACAACATATAAATACTAAAATAAAATTTCTTATTTTTATCATTTTTTCACCTAC
>CANQLD010000034.1 GCA_947624625.1 uncultured Clostridia bacterium
ACATACATACATACATAAACATACTAGATAATATAAAAAATTTAAATAGGTTAAAAAAGCCAGTGTTAGAATATGGGCAAAATATTCTAGCACTGGCTTTGTGTGCTTAAAATTAAGTAAGGAGGAAGGGTATATGAAAAAAGGAATAAGTTTAATAGTGATGTTAATAACAATAGTAGTAATAATAATACTTGCAGCTTCAATAGTTAATACAGTTATATATAATAATCCAATGGATAATGCTAAAGAGGCAACATTTAGAAGTGATTTGCAAGAAATAAAAAATGCATATGGAATAAGGCAAGGAAACTTAATGGCAAAGTACAAAGGAGACAAAACAAAAATAACAGAAGAAGATTATGAAGGTGTAGTACATAGAAATTACGAAGGCGAAATACAAGCATTTGATGTAGGACTTGCATATTTAGGAAAAGATAAAAAGAAGCAAGAAATAGCAGAAAGTATGGACTATCTAATAGGTAATCCAAATGACTCTGTATTAAAACCAAGTTTAACAGCAAATTTTGGTTTTTGGGAGGATAAATATAAAACAAAAATAACTAAGATAAAGTTTATAACAAAAAATAAAGTACCAAATGGAGTAGTAGAGTCGTGGGATGTATCAGCAAAAAATAATGGTGCAGTAATGGCGTGGGTAGTAGAAGATGGAAATGAAGGTTATGAGCTAACAATAGGTGGAAACGGAAAAGTAATAGCAAATAGAGATTCAAGATGGTTATTTTATGAATTTAGTGCAGTAAAGGAGATAGATATAAAAGCATTAGATACAAGTAAGGTAGAAAGTATGGAGCAAATGTTTAGAGGATGTAGTAGTTTAATAAGTTTAGATTTAAGTAATTTCGATGCAAATAATGTAAAAGGGATGTATATGGTGTTTAATGGATGTAGTAAATTAACAAGTATAAATTTTGGTAATAAATTTGATACAAGTAATGTAACAACTATGTACTATATGTTTGATGGATGCAAAAGCTTAACAAGTTTAGATTTAAGTAAATTTGATACAAGTAGTGTAATAGGTATGGGCTATATGTTTTATGGTTGTAGTAGTTTAAGTAATTTGTATTTAGGTAGTAAATTTGATACAAGCAGTGTAACAAGTACTGAGTGGATGTTTAGGGGGTGTGGTAATTTAAAAACAAGTATAACTATAAAAAATCCTGAAACTTCACATTACAATATGTTCCTTGGTGCAGCAACGGCTGAAGGTGCAGAAATAAAGGTAAATTACACATCTGAAACATCAGCTTTAGTAGACGAAATGATAAAGGGATGTTCAAAAAATGTAATAAAAGGAGAATTAGTAAGTAATTAATATATAAGATAAAAATAGGTTTGTACCATATTTTATGATACAAATCTATTTTTTGTGTTTTTTCTTTTTGTAATATTGGTAAATGGTACATACTTAAGTAAATAAATAGCTTAACAAAAGTTAATAATATATTTACAAATAAACTAATGTTTGATATAATATAGTAAAATAAATTAGAAAAAATATCCACTTATTATCAAAATAAGGGAAGGTGAATATTATGGATTTTGTACATTTGCATGTGCATACTGAGTATAGTTTACTTGATGGTGCAATTAGAATAAAAGATTTAGTAAAAAAAGTAAAAGATATGAATATGAAAGCCGTAGCAATAACAGACCACGGAAATATGTTTGGTGCAATTGAATTTTATAAAGAATGCGTAAAAGAAGGAATAAAACCAATTATTGGTTGTGAAGTATATGTTGCACCTAGAAGTAGATTTGAAAAACAAGGAAAAATAGATACTGAGCCAAATCACTTGATACTTCTAGCAATGAATAATACAGGATATAAAAACTTAGTAAAACTCTGTTCAGCAGGTTATACAGAAGGCTTTTATTACAAACCAAGAATTGATATGAATATACTTAAAGAATATAATGAAGGCTTAATTTGTCTTAGTGCTTGTCTTGCTGGAAAAGTTGCAACTCAAATTGTTAATACAAATATCGAAGGAGCAAAAGAGACTATAAAAGAATTTATTGAAATATTTGGAAAAGATAGATATTTTCTTGAAATACAAGACAATAAGTTAAGAGAGCAAATACTTGTAAATCAACAATTAATTCAGCTTGCAAAAGAATTTTCGGTTGGACTTGTAGCAACAAACGATTGCCATTATCTTAATAAAGAAGACTATGATTTTCACGAAGTTTTGCTTTGTATTGGCACAAGGAAAACAATTAATGACGAAACAAGAATGACTTTTAAAACAAATGAATTTTATGTAAAAAGTGCAGAAGAAGAAATAGAAGCATTTGTAAATGTTCCTGAAGCAATAGAAAACACTTCAAAAATAGCAGATATGTGTAATGTTAGTTTTGAATTTGGTAAAACAATTCTTCCTGAATTTAAGATACCTAATGATAAGTCACATTTAGAATATTTTAGAACTCTTTGCTATGATGGAATTGAAAAAAGATATGGTAGCAAAGATAATAAAGAAGTTATTGATAGACTTGAATATGAAATATCTGTAATAGATAAAATGGGATATATTGATTACTTTTTAATTGTTGCAGATTATATAAATTATGCAAAATCAGTTGGTATATCAGTAGGCCCTGGACGTGGTAGTGGAGCAGGCTCAATAGCTGCTTATCTAATAGGGATAACTGATATTGACCCTCTTAAATTTAATCTTATATTTGAACGTTTCTTAAATCCAGAAAGAGTTAGTATGCCTGATTTTGATGTGGATTTTTGTTATGAAAGGCGTGGAGAGGTTATTGATTATGTATCAAGAAAATATGGACAAAATCACGTAGCACAGATAATAACTTTTGGAACAATGGCAGCAAGGGCAGCAGTAAGAGATGTAGCACGTGCACTTGATATATCATATCAAAAAGCAGACCAAGTTGCAAAAATGATTCCACATACATTAAAAATGACAATAGATGAGGCCTTAAAAATAAATAGTGAGCTTAAAAGTCTATATGATAGTGATGACGAAGTAAAAAAAATAATTGATATGGCAAAGAAAGCAGAAGGGCTTGTAAGGCATGCTTCAACTCACGCGGCAGGAGTAGTTATAACTAAAGAACCAGTAGTAAACTATGTGCCACTTTACGAAAGTCAAGATGTTATATCTACACAATATACAATGACAACTTTAGAAGAATTAGGGCTTCTTAAAATGGATTTTTTGGGATTAAGGACTCTTACTGTTATTTCAGATACTTTAAAGTTAATTGAAAAAATACATGGCATAAAAGTAGATTTTGGAAAAGATATGGATGATAAAGCCACTTTTAAGATGTTGTGTGAAGGTAAAACAACAGGTATATTCCAAATGGAAAGTCAAGGCTTTAGACAAATGATGGTAAAAATGCAACCAGATTCTTTAGAAGATATTATAGTAATGATTTCGCTATATAGACCGGGTCCAATGGACCAAATCCCAAGATATATAAGAAATAAAAATAACAAAAACGATATTATTTATACACATAAAGCATTAGAGCCAATTTTAAAAGTCACTTATGGATGTATGGTGTATCAAGAACAAGTTATGCAAATATTTAGAGATTTAGCAGGTTATAGTTTAGGAAGAGCGGACCTTGTAAGACGTGCTATGGGAAAGAAAAAGTTAGATGTTATGGCAAAAGAACGTGATATATTTGTACAAGGAGCAATGAAAAACAACATAGACGAAAAAAGTGCAAATACAATATTTGATGAAATGGCTGAGTTTGCAAAATATGCATTTAATAAATCACATGCTGCTGCATATGCGGTAGTAGCTTATCAAACAGCATATTTAAAAGCTCATTATCCACACGAATTTATGGCAGCATTAATGAATAGTATGCTTGGAAATTTAAATAAAATACCTGAATATATAGAAGAATGCAAAAGTTTAAATATAGAAGTATTAAAACCTGATATTAATGAAAGTTATGCTAAATTTGCAGTAATTAACAAAAAAATCAGATTTGCACTTGTATCAATTAAAAATGTTGGTGAAAATGCAATTAATGAGATTATCCAAAACAGAAAAATGCAAGGAAAATTTACCAGTTTTATAGATTTTTGTCAAAGAGTAGCAGGAGATATTGTTAATAAAAAATGTATAGAAAGTTTAATTATGGCAGGTGCATTTGACGAGATAGAAAAAAATCTAAATAGATACGATTTGCTTGAATCGTATGAAGCAATTGTTGATAATGTTAATGAAACAAGGAAAAATAATTATATAAATCAGATAAATTTATTTGATATGAACTCAAATGTTGATACAAATAAAATTGAAATAAAAAAGTGTGGAAAAGAGCCAACTAAAAAGGAATTGCTTGAAATGGAAAAAGAAATGCTTGGACTATATGTATCTGGTCATCCATTAGACGAATATGCAGATTATATAAAAAAAAGTAGCACAATAACAAGTAAAGAATTAAACGAAAATAATGACGAAATAGATATGATAGAAGAAAAAGAGCAAATAAATTATGACGATACAACTCAGACTTATTGTGGAATACTTACTCAAAAGAAGGCTTTAACAACAAAAAGTGGAAAACAGATGATGTTTGGTACAGTTGAAGATATGTACGGAAGTATTGAACTTGTTGTTTTTCCAAATGTATATGCTAAATACTATGATATACTTCAAAAAGATAGTGTTCTTAAAATTACAGGAAAAATTAATATAAAAGAAAATGAGAAAACAAAAATTCTTGCTTCAAATATTGAAGTATTAACAAAGAGTAATAAAATATATATTCGTTTACCAAAAGATAAATTAGAACTTGAAAATAGAGTAATAGACTATATTCAAAATATTGAGGGAGAGTTTAAAGGCAGTGTACCAGTATATATTTTTTATGAAGGAACTAATAAGTTAAGACTTTTAAATAGAGCAAATTGGTTAAATACTGCAAATGATACAATAGAAAAGTTAAGGACTGCATTTGGAGAAGAAAATGTAAAAGTGAAATGATAAAATAGACTGATAGATAGTATCTTAAACTAAAAGGAGGCTAAAAGCCTCCTTTTATGTATATTTTGTTATATTTTATTTATCGCCTTTAATTACTTCAGTTGCTGCTCCTAAAGCTCCCATTGCCTTTGATGCATCAAATGGAATGAATACTTTATTTGCTTTTCCATCTGCTACTTTTTCTAATGCTTCTAATGATTTAATAGCTACTAGATTTTGATCAGGTTTAGTATCCATTATAGCAGTATATACTAAATTTATTTCTTGAGCTTTTGCGTCTGCGACTTTTTTTATTGCCTCAGCATTACCTTCAGCTTCAAGTATTCTTGATTCTCTAATACCTTGTGCTTTTCTAATGCTAGATTCACGTTCTGCTTCAGCTTCAAGAATTGTAGCTTGTTTTTTACCTTCAGCTAAAGTAATATCTGCTTGACGTTTACCTTCAGCTTCAAGAATTGTAGCTCTTTTATTTCTTTCAGCATTCATTTGTTTTTCCATTGCATCTCTTATATCAGCAGGTGGTTTTATATCTTTAATTTCAACACGGTCAACTTTACAGCCCCATTTATCTGTTGCTTCATCAAGTATTGTTCTAAGTTGATTATTAATCATTTCTCTAGAACTAAATGTGCTATCTAAATCCATTTTACCTACAATATCACGAATTGTAGTAATTGCAATATATGCAATACCTTTTTGTAAACTTTCAATTTCATAAACTGCTTTTGCAGGCTCAGTTATTTGATAAAATACAACAGTATCAATTGTGATTGTAACATTATCTTTAGTTATAACACTTTGAGGAGTTACATCCATTGTTTGTTGTTTTAAGCTAACTACAGCTCTAACATTATCAATAAAAGGCACTATAAAATTAAGACCAGCTTCAGCAGTTTTATGATATTTTCCTAAACGTTCAATTATTCTAACTTCAGATTGTCTTACAACTTTTATTGAACAAGCTGCAACAATTAATATAAATAATAATAAGATTATAAAAAATATTTCCATAATTTTTCCTCCTTAACCAACTTTTTTAACCTTTAATTTAACACCATCTATTGCTAAAACTTCTACAGTTTCATTTTCTTTTATTATACCGTCGTCATCTGATATTGCAGACCAAAGTTCGCCATTTACTTTTACTTGGCCTTTTAAGTTTAAGTTATCAATTTCTTTTATAACTGTAGCTTGTTTGCCAATAATTGCGTTGTTATTCATAGGAACATCTTTTGTTTTAAATAGTTTTGCTACAAGTGGCTTCATAAATATTAACATTAAAGCGGTTGAAATTACAAATACACCTAATTGTATTGGAAAAGAAAATCCTAATATATTTGTAATAAATGCAAGAAATGCACCAATACCCGGCCAAAACATTAAAAAAGATACAGTATATATTTCTATTATTAAAAATATGCCACAAAGTATCAACCATATCGCCCAAACAGGTATCATATACTTTGCTCCTTTCTTTAAAAAAATAATATATAATTTTACTTCTATAATTATACAATAATTTTTAAAAAAATACAATATTTTATTATATAAAAAGCTAAAAATTAGGGATTTTTTGAAGAATGTTAAAAAAATGTAATAAGCTTGACATATAATATATTATATGATAAAATCATTTTGATTTAGACATATATACAAATGTAAAATTTGACAATAAATATTATATATGTTATAATAATATGGTAGCCAAATAAAAGGAAGGTGTAAATTTTTTTATGGAAAAGAAAGGCGTGCTCAGTACCATAAGATTTATCTTCTTCACGGTTTTTACTATTGCTTTAATATTTAGTGCTGTTTTAGTAACTGTACTTAATACTTACAAGCCAGCAGTAAAAGCATATTTAAATGGAAAGTTTGTTGGATATTTTTCTGATGAACAACAATTTGATGAAGTATATAATGATTTGGTAGCTGAAAAGCAAAGTATTGATCCAAATGTAAAGGTATATTTAGACTACGAACCAACATTTGAAACAAGTTACGTTAGAGATAGCGTAATTGCTGATCAAAATGTATATACAAACTTAAGAGCAGAAGTTAAGACAGAATATACAATATATAATGTTGCAGTTAATGGCGAAAAGAAAATGACATTTAATACTAAAGATGAGGCAAATAAATATGCTTCAAGCTTGAAAAAAGAGGTTTCAAAATTAAAAACAGAGGTTAAAGTTGAAAAGGTTTCTGAACTAGGAGAAATGACATCTATTGAAAGAGCAGATAGTATATTAAAAGATATTGTTGATAGAAATAAACCAGTAGAAACTCCAAAAGCTACTGTTAATAATAGGACATATGTACAAACAGCGGCTTCAATTGGACCATCATCAGTAGCGGCTACAGGTTCTGGAGTATGGCCAACAGTAAATAGAAGGGTAAATTGTGCATTTATGGGATATGCTGGACATACAGGAATAGATTTAGGTGGGCCTATTGGTACAGCTATTTATGCATATAGATCAGGAACAGTAACTTTCGCAGGTTGGGGTTCAGGTTATGGATTGCATATAAAAATCAACCACGGAGATGGAATGACAACTTATTATGCACATTGTAGTAAACTTTTAGTAAAAGTTGGACAAAAAGTTTCAGAAGGTCAAAAGATTGCTGAAATTGGTATGACTGGATATACAACTGGACCACACGTACACTTTGAAGTAAGACTTAATGGTGTACCTGTAAATCCATACCCATATATTCAGGGTAAATAATATTGATAAATAAATTGAATATATATTTTCAATTATTTATATAGCACCTATTTCTAGGAAATGACATACCTCAAGTTTTTTCTTGGATTTAGGCAAGATGAAAAAAGGAGGAAAAGCAATGACTAAAGAAAGAAAGACAGAGATTTTATCAACTTATGCAAGAGCTGAAGGAGATACAGGCTCTGCTGAAGTACAAATTGCACTTTTAACTGAAAGAATTAATGAGTTAACAGAGCATTTAAAAGTACACAAAAAAGATGAGCACTCAAGACGCGGACTTTTAATTATGGTTAGTAAAAGAAAAAGATTGCTAAAATATCTTGAAAGAAAAGATATACAAAGATATAGAGATATTATTGCAAAATTAAATATCCGTAAGTAAAAAAGAGAGCATAAAGAGGTTACTTCTTGGTAACCTCTTTTGATTGCTCTCTTTTTTCTATTATTTTTTGTATATCTAGCTGGTCTTTTTCTCTGTTAAGTTTTTGCTTAAGTTCTAAAATGGAATCTATAGTTTGAAATTTTATTCCGTCAATAATCTCATATTCTACATCAAAATAGTTTGTAGAAAAGTTAATAATACCATCAATAAAGTAAATATTAACATTATCTTGCTCGTCATATCTTTCAAATTCACAATTATAATTTTCTAGTAATTCATTATATAACTTTTTAGATACGGAAATATCAACATCATTTGTATAATCTTTAATATTGTGCATTACCATTGAAGCACCAGAGATAACAACATACTCATTTTTATCAAAATTATATTTGTTTAATATTTCCATAACTTGCTGTTTATTTATATTTTCCATTTAATCACTCCACAGTAACTGATTTTGCCAAATTTTTTGGTTTATCTATATCACAACCACGCATTTTAGCCGTATGGTAGGCAATAAGCTGTAATGGCATTATAGTAACAAGAGGCTCTAACAATTCACTAACTTTTGGTATTGTTAAGACAATATCTGCAAAATCATTATAATTTTCAGAATCTTCTAAATTATTTGTAATAAATATAACAAAAGCACCTCTTGCTTTAGTTTCTTTTATATTGCTTATTGTTTTTTCATAAAGCTCATTATCTGTAGCTATTGCAATAACAGGTGTTCCTTTTTCAATAAGAGATATAGTTCCGTGTTTTAGTTCACCTGCAGCATAAGCTTCAGAGTGCATATATGAAATCTCTTTTAATTTTAATGAGCCTTCAAGGCATAAGCTATAGTCTATACCACGACCTATAAAAAATAGATGTTCCTTATCTTTTATACTGCTTGCAATATTTATATAATCTTCAGTTTTATTTATTACATTAGATAGTATTTCTTTTATACTTTTTATATCTTCTTGAATTTTTGCTTTTAAACTATCATCTAAAATATTTTTTTGTTTCATTGCATTAAGAACTAGCATTGAAAGTATCGCTACTTGACTAGTATAACCTTTAGTAGTAGCAACTGCTATCTCTGGTCCTGCATATGTATAGATTGTTTCATCTGCTTCTCTAGAAATACTTGAACCTACTACATTTACAATAGCAATTGTTTTTGCCCCTTTATCTTTAGCAATTCTTAAAGCAGCTAAACTGTCAGCAGTTTCACCTGATTGTGAAATGATAATAACTAAAGTAGAAGGCGTAATAAGTTGCTTTTTGTATCTATACTCTGAAGATATTTCAACATTAACTGGAATAGAAGCATAATTTTCAAATAAATATTTACCAACCATTCCAGCGTGCATTGCACTTCCGCAGGCAACTATATGTATAGAGTCATAGTTTGCCATATTAACAGAAAGATAATCTTCGTTTTCAAAATAATTAGTAAATAGTTTAGAAATAACCTCAGGTTGTTCGTTTATTTCTTTAAGCATAAAATGCTCATATCCATTTTTTTTGTATTCTGTTGCGTTCCAATTTGCAAAGTTTATTTCCTTGTCAATTCTTTCTATATTTTTATCATATATATACACATTATCGCAAGTAACTTTTGCAAATTCATTTGGTTCAAGTAAAATATACTTGTTTGTATAATCTAGTATTGCTGAAATATCTGATGCAACAAAATTTCCTTCATCACTTAACCCAATAATTAAAGGACTATCTTTTCTTGTAGCATATATAGTATCAACTTCATCATCAAAAATTATTGCAAAAGCATAAGAACCTCTTAATTCATCACAAGCATTAGATATAACTTGCAATTTATCTTTCTTGCTTGATTTTTGATAAACATAGTTAATATATGCACAAGCTACTTCAGTATCCGTATTTGAGTTAAATTTAACTCCATTTTTTATTAAAAAATTCTTTAGTTCAATGTAATTTTCAATAATTCCATTGTGTACTAAAGTCACATTTCCAACTTTGTGGGGATGAGCATTTGTTTCATTTGGCTCACCGTGAGTTGCCCATCTTGTGTGTCCTATTGCAGTAGAAGTATTTATTATTTCATTATTTAATTTATCTTCTAAAGCTGCAATTTTTCCTTTCGATTTGTATATATTAACACTTTCATTATCTGTAGTAGCAATTCCTGCAGAGTCATATCCTCTATATTCTAGATTTTTAAGTCCAGAAATTACTACATCTTTAGCATTTTTCTTCTTTGAAGAATATCCAATTATTCCGCACATAATAAACCTCCATATATATTATTTTCAATGTACTAATAAATTATAACTATTTTAGACTACATATTTTTTGTGGCAATATTGATTTTGCTTTTGTAATATGTATAACGATACTAAAATTTACCGTGATAGCATCCGCTTAAAATTATATACTCGACAACTATCATCCTCGTTAACCTAAATGGTCATAGCGCTATTTTGATATCTACTTAAAAATACACCTCCTAAAATAGAAACAAAATTTATTCTATTTTAATATATATGATATAATTTGTCAAATTAAAATAACTAAAAAAAACATATTTCTCCATTTTTTCACAAAAAAGTTGTTTACAAAAAAAAAAATATGTGATATCATTTTAATGAATAATTGTATACAAATGATAAATAAATGTGAAAAAAGAGGTAAGAATTATGAATGTGAAATTGGATAAAAATCACACTAAAAAAAGTATTTATGGAATTTTAATTATAGTTGTAATGATTATGGCAATTTATGCTACTAGTATATTGTCGCATTTTAATAGTGTACAAGCAGTAGCTGTGCCAGCTAAATCAGTTATAAACGATAATTTTCCAAGTAGTTATAAAGGATATATAGATAGTTTGAAAAAAGCACATCCAAGTTGGACTATAAAAGCATTTCATACAAATCTTGATTGGAATACTGCTTTAAATGCTGAGTCTTCTGGTACTTATTCTAGAGTTCAAGATAGTGCTTTCCCAGATGCTTGGAAGAGATTAGAAAGTAAAAAAAGTGCTGATTACAATGCAGGTGGATTTGTACTTGCTTCTAAAGCTGCAGTCGCATATACAATGGATCCAAGAAACTTTTTAAATGACCAGTCAATTTTTCAATTTAGAGTTGTTACTGAAAATTTTGACCAAGATACTCAAGAGGCAGTAAATGAAGCAATGGTAAATACTCCAATGAAAGATAAAAGTTATGCAAAAACTATAACTGACGTTGGAAAATCAAGAGGAGTATCACCACTATTTTTGATTTCAAGAATTAGACAAGAAACAGGTTGTGATATAATAAATAATAAATCAATCAATGGAGAACATCCATCATATAAAGGGTATTACAATTTCTTTAATATAGGAGCTTATGATGATGCTTCAAATTCTGTAAAATATGGACTTGCCCTTGCTAAGTCAAAAGGATGGAATTCACATGATAAAGCTATTGCTGGTGGAATAGATTGGTTAAAAGAAAATTATTTAAAATATGGACAAAATACAGTGTATTTCCAAAAGTTTGATGTAGCAAATCCATATGGAAATGCTTTAACAATTCTTTCTTGGCAATATATGTCAAATATATCAGCTCCTCAAAGTGAAGCACAAATTGCATATAATGGATTAGTTAGGTCAAAAACATTAGATAAAAAATATACTTTCTATATTCCAGTATATGAAAATATGCCTGCTTATGCAGCACCATATCCAGGACAGTCAGTACAACAATATCAAGATGATAATACAAGGATGAAAGTTAAAGATAGTGTTGCACCAGATGTATTACATGTTCGTTCAGGCCCTGGAACAGGATATGGAATTGTATATAAACTTGTTCCTGGTGAACAATTTACAAGAATAAAGAAGAATTTGTATGATGTATGGGATATTATAAGACTTGACAATGGAAGCACAGGTTACGTACATAGAGATTATATAGAAGAGTGTAGAAGAGTTACTTCTTTATCATTAAAAGAAAAAGAAATAACAATGAAATTAAATGCTACACATAAATTAGAATATACAATTGGACCAGAAGATGCATATAACAAAGAAGTTGAGTGGCAAACAAGTAATGAAAATATTGTAAGTGTATCAAATGGTGAATTAGTAGCAAAAGGTGGTGGAGAAGCTACTATAACTATTAAATCTAAAGATACAGGTATGACAGATACTTGCAAAGTAACAGTTATAGTAGATGTTGAAGGTATTACTTTACCAAAAACTGAATATAAAATGATGAAAGATAAAACATATACAATTACTCCAACAATATTGCCAGCAAATGCTACAAATAAAGAATATAGTATAACAAGTGATAATAACGGAATAGTTAAAGTTGAAGGAAAAAGTATTAAAGCAGTAAGTACAGGTAGCACTACTATTAAATTTACTACAGAAGATCAAGGCAAAACTATTACTGCAAATGTAACTGTCGTTGAAGTTAACAAAGAAGACGCATTAGCTCCTGATAAAGAAGTATTTAGTGTTGACGAAGAAAAAGAGCAAGTAAGTAAAATCGAACCTGAAACAAAATTAGCTGATATAAAAGAAAAAATAAGTTATAACAAAGAATTATATAATATGGTTATTAAAGATTTAAACGGAAATGTATTAGAGGACGATAGTGTAGTTGGAACTGGTACTACAATTAATTTGGTTACTAAAGATACACAAGATGAACTTCAAACATATACAGTAATTATTTATGGAGATACTAGTGGAGATGGAAAAATCTCTCCATCAGATTATGTAAAAGTTAGAAATAGTTTATTAAATATAAATGTACTTCAAAATGAATTTGAAATTGCTGGTGATGCAAATAAAGATGGAAAAATCTCTCCATCAGATTTTGTAAAAATTAAAAATGAAATATTAGGAAATAAAACTATAGTTCAATAGGGGATGTTAGATATATGCAAAAAAAATTAAAAGTTTTAAGTGTTATTATACTATCAGTATTATTTATAGCAAGTTGCAATATATATGGAGCAAGTTTTAGTATATACGCAAGTAAATCAACATTATATGTAGGAGATACAGCAACAGTTACTATAGACCCTACAGGAGTAGCAGGAACTATTACAAGTGTTACTTCTAGTAGTTCAGCAGTTTCTGTAAGTGGTCAGCCTAATTGGGTAGATAATGACAAAGTGACATTTTCAATTAAAGCGAACTCAATAGGTAATGCGACAATAACAGTAACAGGTGTAGTAGCAAGTTACCAAAATGATAGTGATGAGTCAACTGTAAGTAGAAGTATTAATATTAGTGTTGTTGAAAAACCTAAAGCAACAAATAACAATAATACGAATACAAATAAAAATAACAATAATAATAACAAAACAACAGCAACTACTAAGACAGCAACAAATAACACAAATAATACAAAAAGTTCAAACAATTATTTACAATCATTGCAAGTAAGTGTTGAAGGACTTACACCAAATTTCCTTAAGACAAAAACAAATTATTCATTAAGTGTAGGAAAAGATACAAAAGATATTAATATAACTGCAATTCCAGAAGATGAAAATGCTACTGTAAATGTAACAGGAAATAAAGATTTAAAAGATGGAGACAATAATATAGTAATTACTGTAACCGCTGAAAATGGTAGCAAAAGAACATATACAATTGTTGTAAATAAATCAGATAAACCTGAAAAATCAAATTCTTATTTAGCAAATTTAATTATAAAAGATATAGTGCTTAATCCAGAATTTTCTTCAGAAGTATTAGAATATGATGGTGGAGTAATAAAAACTGACGAAACTACTTTAGAAATATTTGCTTCACCAACTAATGAAAATGCAAAAGTAGAGATTATAGGAAATGAAAACTTAATTTTAGGTGAAAATGTTATTACAATAAAAGTTACATCAGAAGATGGAACATCAACTAAAGAGTATAAAGTAAAATTTGTAAGAGAAGAAGGAGTACTTGAAGAAAATGCAATAGAAAATATTGATAATATAGAATCTCCTTCTCAAGGATTTAAAGAAATACTTAAAGATATATGGGCTACAATAAAAGCAAATTCATTAATTCTTATTATGTATTTGGTTATAATTGTAGAATTTATTCAAATATTGTATTTGTATAATAAACTAAAAAAAGTAAAAAGTGAATCTGATGAAGAGGATATAAGTAAAGATGATAGCTCATTTGAAAAATTTAATATAAAACTTGATGAAAGTAAATTAGAAGATAAACCTTTGTTAGACAGTATACCTCAAGAAGATGAAACTGAAGCTAAATTAGATAAAGTTGAAAAAGAGACTTCTTTTGATGAAGAGGTAGAAAGAAAAGTAAGAACAATTTGGGATGAAGATAGACCAAACTTTTTAGAAGATGAAATACATACTGAAGAAACAAAAAGGAGAAGAGGTCGGAAATAGAGATAATTAATAATTGTCGAACATTTTTAATAAATTTTATTAAAAATGTAGTGTTACAATTGATGTGAAACAAAAATAATATAGAAAAAAAGTGATTCAAGTAGTATAATTGAATTGTTAAGA